>DATEZA010000265.1:0-2465 GCA_035255945.1 Thermoanaerobaculia bacterium | reverse complement strand
TAGAAGCTCTGCGCGAGAACCGGAACGGCAGACAGCAGCGAGAGGAGCGCCACAAGCGGGCGCAGCAGTGCGTTCACTTTTTTAGGAGCTTTCGAATTTGACTGATTAGACGACCGGGCTTCGGACCGGACGACTCCGGCATGTCGGGATCGTACACGAGTCCGCGGCTTTCTACGATCGATTTTGGATTGTCGACGAAGAGCGCCTGGGCGATTTCTTTGCCGGCCAGTGCTGAAACGCGCTCCCTCGCGGCCCGAAATCGCGGCTGCCGTTTGGTGACGTTGTGCGCATCCGTCGCCATCACGTGAACCCATCCGCGCTTCAGCCAATCGACCGCGGCCGCTTGCGCCTCCGGTCCGAACTCGCCCGTCACGCTGCCGGTCGTGACCTGCGTCTTCACGCCGATGCGAATCAGTGACGCGAGGAAGTCCGGCTTCGACTGAAACACGACGTTGCGTTCCGGATGCGCGATGATCGGCACCCACCCGTCGAGTTGGATGCGATACAGCGGATCGCGAACGAGCGGCGGCACGGTGTGACTCGAGAATTCGACGAGGACGTATCGTCCGCCGGCCAGCGGCAGGATCGATTCGGAGCGCAGCATCTCGTCCATGTCGTGTCCGAAGAAGTATTCGGATCCGAGCAGGATGCGGGGGCGATCGCCGACTGCGGCGCGAAGATCGTCCACGATTTTCGCCAGTTCCGCGCGCGACGTGTTCTGCCAGCGGCCGCGCAAGACGTGCGGCGTAGCCACGATCGTCTCGATCCCTTCATCCGCGGCCATGCGGCAGAGATCGACGGACTCCGTCATCGTGCCCGGACCGTCGTCGACGCCCGGCAGACAATGGTGATGGATGTCGATCATGCGAGGCGGACTCGCCGCGATTATCCGACGCGCTGCGCCGGCGCGTCCTTCGGAGGCTGGCCTTCCGCATCGTAGTAGTCGTAGTAGCTCTTCTTGAACGAGTAGCCGTACTGCTGCAGATCGAGATTGTTGAGCAGCGCGCCGAGCACCGGGATGTTGCTCTGGCGAAGGCGCTCGGCGGCGCGCTGCACGATGTCGCGCGGCGTCTGGCCGCCGTGGACGCAGAGCACGACGCCGTCGGCATTCGCGGCCAGCACGATCGAGTCGGTCACCGCCATCACCGGCGGCGAGTCGAAGATGACGAAGGCAAACTTCGCGCGAATCTCGTGGATGAGGTGCTTCATCCGGTCGGAGCCGAGGAGCTCGGACGGATTGGGAGGCGTCGGGCCGGACAGAATCAGCGAGAGGTTTGGAACCTCCGTCTCCTGGATCACGTCTTCGAGCGGGATGTTGGCGGCGAGGTAGTTGACCAGGCCGAGGTTCATCTTGCCGCGGAAGACTTTCTGCAGACGCGGACGGCGCAGGTCGGCGTCGATCAGCAGGACCGGCTTGCCCATCTGCGCGAGGACCGTGGCCAGGTTGACCGAGGTGGTGGTCTTGCCTTCGCGCGCGAACGTGGACGAGATCACGATCACTTTCGGCGAACTGGCCGACGCGAGCAGCAGTGAAGTCCGGAATGCGCGATACGCCTCGGCGATCGCCGAACGCGAGTCGCTGTGCGGAAGAAGATCGATCCCGCTCTGCGGCTCGGCCGTTTCCGTGACCGGACGAAGCCGTGCCGTGCCGCGTCCGTAGCCATATCCGTAGCCGTAATTTCCGCGGCCGGCCGAACCGGCCGACGGGATGACGCCGAGCGAGGCGAATTTCGTGACGCGCTCCAACTCCTCGGGCGTCTTGATCGAACGATCCATGTACTCGAGGAAGAAGATCGCGGCGAGGCCGAGGACCACGCCGAGCGGGAAGGCGCTCTGCAGGTTCTTGCGCATCGTCACGTTGAAACGTCCCGACGGCACCTGGGCGTGATCGACGATGTGAATGTTGGAGGAGGCCGAGCCGCGCAGACGGGCCGTGACTTCGGTTTCGTTCTGCCGCTTCTCGAGCTGATCGAGCAGCGCCTGCTTCGATTCGAGAGTCCGCGACAGATCGCCGAAACCGGCGGCGCTGGCGGTGATCGACATCGCCTCGCGCTTCTGCGCGTTGACCGCGGCGTACATCTGGTCTTCACCCTGTTGCGCCGCGACCAGATCGCGGCGAGCCGCGTCCTTGACCCGTTCGAATGCGGCATTGATCGCCGCGACCCGCGACTGATGCGTCTTGTCGATCGAATTCTTCAGCGTCACCATCTCCGGATAGCCCGGCATGAAGGTGGTCAGCTTCTGATTGTATTCACGCAATTTGCGCGATTCCTCTTCCGTCAGTTGCGCCACGAGCGAATCGCCGCTGGTGACCGACTCCGGGTTGGCGTGGATGAGTGCGTCGTACGCGTTCTGCTTTTCCAGCCGGGCGTTCGTCGCGTTCTGCAGGTCGACGTTCACCTTCGCCAGCCGTTGCGCCGGAATGCTGCTGGCGTCGGCGGTCGAGCTGATGCCTTTCGTTTCTC
>DATEZA010000264.1:0-7793 GCA_035255945.1 Thermoanaerobaculia bacterium | reverse complement strand
CCGGCGACTTCTTCGAGCTCGAGCACGAGCGCGTTGCGATTGAGGCGCCACGCGGCAGCGAGTCCCGCGACGCCTGCGCCGACGATCACCAGCTCTTCCGAGATCCACTCG
Organism: Thermoanaerobaculia bacterium; assembly: GCA_035255945.1. Taxonomy (GTDB): domain Bacteria; phylum Acidobacteriota; class Thermoanaerobaculia; order Gp7-AA8; family Gp7-AA8; genus JAJPHC01. Next base: position 7,682 of record DATEZA010000264.1, on the reverse strand, counting down.
CGCGGCAGCTCGGTGATGGGATTGCGCAGCCGGTGACCGACTGCATCGGATGCGCCGGCGATCTCGCCCGGTGGCAGCTCGTGTTGCGGTGCGCGCCGGCACGCGAACGCGGCGAATGGTGCACCGAGGAACGCGGCGAGGAGCTCGCGGCGGGAAAGCATTATCCTCACATCATGGGACAAATCATCGGCGGCGTGTTCGTGCTGATCATCGCGTTGATCGCGCTCTTCGTGTGGCTCGCGTCGCGCGCGAACAAGCGGCGCAGCGAGAGCATCCGCGAGTGGTCGTTCCGCAACGGCTACAACTTCACACCCGGACCGATGCCGGCGCTGCAGCTCGCGCCGATCGAGCGGTTCGAGATCAAAGGCGAGACGGTGGAAGCGGAGGCCCGCAACATCGCGAGCGGGTCGCGCATGACGCTCTTCGATTTCAGCCACGCCACGCGCCACGAATCGGGCGTGATGAACAACCGCACGCAGTACCAGCGCAAGATCACAGCGTGCGCACTGTTCAAGCTCGACGAGCCGCTGCCGCGATTCATGTTCATGTCGATGTCCACCGCCGGATCGGACTCACTGACCGGCAAGCTCGTCTCCTCGGCCATCGGCCTGGCGAAGTTCGTCGGGCCCGGGCGGCCCGGCCAGCTGATCGCGATCGACGATCGTCCCGGATTTCTCCTGCACACCGACGACGATGCGGAGCGCGTGCAGTCGTTGTTCCGCGAGCCGCGCTTCTTCGATGACAAGTGCGGCTGGGAAGTGCACTGCACCGGCACATGGATGCTGCTGTCGTGCAAACCGGTGGAGCCGGCGGGCTACGACGCGTTCGCAAACCTGGCGCAGCAAATCCGCGAGCACTTCACACGCCTGTCATCCTGAGCCGCGAAGACGGCGAAGGACCCGTAGCTGAAACCGCTGCGCACGAATCTACGGGTCCTTCGCCGTCTTCGCGGCTCAGGATGACACGCGCGCCCATGGATCCATCGAGCGGGCGGCCTCGCGCAACTGCTCATCAGTCAACGTATCGAGCTGCGGCAGCACCGGCCGTTTCGGATCGAGCTTCGCGTGCGCCTTCATCCACTCGACGAGTCCCTTCATGATCCGCAGGTTGGCTTGGCCGTGCGGGCTGTCGGAGCCGACGTTCGGGACGATGATGCCGTCCGCCAGCGCGAGGCGCGGATCGGGACCGAATGCGAGCTCCGACAATTTCGCGCGGAGCTCCCGCTCGGCGTCACTGCGGATGTGCGCGTACTGCGCATCGATGGCATGCCGCCCTTCGTGCGCGAAGATCGATGACTCCTGCGTCATGCGCGCGAGCTCCGCGACCCATCGCGCACGATCGGGCACGCGCGCGAGCAGATGCTCTTCCGCCTGTCGCGCCAGGCGCAATGCGAGTCCGTGCAGAAACGCGTACGGATTCTGCGCCGCGCGCTCTTCGTCTTTCTTCGACTCACGCTCGAGCTCTTCGTCGGCCTTCTTGCGCGCTTCAGGATCCATCAGACGATGCCACTCGATGACCGCTCCCTCCGCGTACGCAGGCCGCACCTGCACGATCAGCCCCTTATCGCCCCAGCCGCCGTGCTGCCCATGTCCGTCCCACACCCACGACTCGTATCCGTTCGAGATCATGGTGTCGAGCATGACGAAGCGCACCGTCGCCTTGCGGCCGTACTGCTCGACCTGGCGCGACTCGTCGAGCACGCGATGTCCGACGTGATAGTTGAAGCGGCCGCCGGTCTCCCCTTCCGTGCCGAAGCGCCCGAACTCGTTCGGCTTAGCGATGCCGTGCAGCTCGCGGTCGATTGCATTGCGATCGTCGCGCTGCACGACGCCGTCATGTTGCGCGGTGCGGCGGTAGTAATCATCGATGCGGCGCTTCGTGGCGCGGAGCCATTCCGCGTACTGCACGACGTCCTTCCGCTCCGGCGCGAGCAATGCCGCCTGCTCGAACAGTCGCGCGTCGACGAGCTGCTGCGCCATGGCCATCCGATCGCCGGAAAGATCGGGGCGCGGTGAGGTCGCGAAATACGAGCGCCACGCGACGCGCATGGTGTCGGTGTCGCCGAGGAGAATCGCGCCGTTGAGCAGTGTGAGCGCACGGGTGAGATGTCCCGGCTCGCGTTCGTCGACCTCGCGCAGCTGATCGACTGCGTCGCGCAGCGCATCGCGGTCGGGCGACTCGATCACCACCGTCGCATATGCCGTGACCGCGCCGTCCCGCTCGCCCGCGTCTTTCGCGATTTTGCGTGCACGCGTTGCCGCATCGCGTGCCACGGACCAGTTGTGATTCGTCCATTCGAGCCGCGCGAGCTCCATCAACGCATCCCAATCGCCGGCGAACTTTGCGAGCGTCTGGCGGGCGAGCTCGGGATGCTCGTCGATGCGCCACTGAATGTTGGCCAGGCGTACCGCGGCCTTCGCGCGATCTTTCGGATCGGGGTCTTTCGCCATCACCTCCGCGAGCACTGCACGTGCGCGCGTGAAGTTGCTGTTGAACGCGGCCTGCGTGCCTTCGTCGAGATTGGAGGACGGCGCCGGGTGCGCACAAGAGAGGATGAGACAAGCGGCGAGGATCGAGCGCATACGGCGAACGTACGCGCGATGCATCAACGTGTCTTGAATCCGCTTCGCATTTTGGCCTCGCGTTGATATGCGGACGGTGTCGTTCCGGTGACACGGCGGAACGTACGCGTGAAGTGGCTCTGATCGGCGAAGCCGCAGGCGCTCGCGACCTCGGCCAGCACGCCGCCCGCGTTCATCGCATCGATCGCCCGCTCGATCCGCACGCGCCGCAGGTAGTCGCCGACGGTGCAGCCGATATGGCGGCGGAATGCGCGCGCGAAGTGTCCGGGATGCACACCGGCGCTGGTCGCCAGCTCGCGCAGCGTGGACGACAAGCACTCCTGCTTGTCGTCGCGCAAACGCTCCATCGATCGGCGCAGCCAGCCCGGCATCGCATTGCGCGTGCTGCGCTCGGCCGCGACCGTCATCTCGAGCAGCAGTCCTTCGATCACCAGCGGCGTGAGCTCGTCGCGCTCGCGCATCTCGCGCTCGATGCGCAGGCCGATCGCGGGCAACGGTCCGTCCGAAAACACCGCGTGCTCGCGAAGGAATCGATGCTCGCCGAGCCATTGCGGATCGATCTCGACATTGAGGCAGCGCGATTCGAGGTCTGCGAATTCATCGCTGTGCCGCGAGCCGGCCGGATGCAACACGACGGTTGCGCGGCGGCAGTCGTGCGTCGCGCCCGGCGTCCGCTCGCGATACTCGCCGCGCGTGACGACGCAGAGGTACGGCTTCTCGTGCACGTGCGACGCGATCCGCTGCCGCGGCCCGTACGCGCGCTCGGTGACGAAGAACGGCGTGCCGTGCCATTCGAAGAGAACGCGGCCGAAATAGCTCATGACCACTTCCTCCATTCGTCTTCGTAGTAGCGCACCAGCACCTGGTTATCGAGGCGATTGATCTCGACCGGCAGCGGCCCGGTGTCGGGCGGCATGACGAACATCGTGGCGAGCGTCGGCTCGTCGAGGAAGCGCAGGCCGCCGATCGCGACGCGCTTCGCCGGCTCGAACGGTTGCAGCCGCGCGAGGGCGAAGCCCCACACGCCGAACGACGGCACGGTCATCTGGTACGGCCGCACGAACAGCCCCGCGGCCTCCATCGTCCGGATGATGCACCAGTACGAACGGCGCGCGAACAGCGGTGACGTGCACTGCACGCTCACCGCCGCATCGGGCGCCAGATGCGCGCGCAGCATGCGATAGAAGCGCGTCGTGTAGAGCTTGCCGAGGGCGAAATTGTTCGGATCGGGGAAATCGACGATTGCCGCGTCGAATAACGCCTGATGGCGATCGAGCCAGATCATCGCGTCCTCATTGATGACATGTACGCGAGGATCGGAGAACGAGTTTCGATTCAGCTCCGCGAGCGCCGGAAATGTCGTCGACAACTGCGTCATCTTGCGGTCGAGATCGACCAGCGTCACGTCCGTCACGCTGGGGTACTTGAGCACTTCGCGCAGCGCGAGCCCGTCGCCGCCGCCGAGGATCAGGACGTGATGCGGCGCGGCCACGGCGCCGAGTGCGGGATGCACGAGTGCTTCGTGGTAGCGGTACTCGTCCGCGGAGCTGAACTGCAGGTTGCCGTTCAGAAAGAGATGAAATCCCGACTTGCCGCGCGTGACTACGATCCGCTGATACGGCGAGCTGGTCGCATACACAATCTCATCCGCGAACAACTCATCCTCGGACCACGACGTGAGCGTCCTCGCTTCGAAGAACGCGATCACCAGCAGCACCATCACGCCGATCGCGCGAATGCGCAGTCCGTTCACGCTCGCGATCAACGGCCGCAGCAGGTACGTGCCGTACAGACCGACGCAGCCGTTGAGGAAGCCGAAGAGGATCGAGGTGCGAACGAGGCCGATGCGCGGCACGAGGAAGAGCGGAAACAGCACCGCGGCGAAGAGCGAGCCGAGGTAGTCGAAGCTCAGCACGCGCGAGACGAGCTCCTTGAAGTCGAGATGCTCTTTCAGGATGCGCATCAGGATCGGCAGCTCGAGTCCGACGAGCACACCGATCACGAAGACGACGAGGAAAAGGAAAAGTTGGAACCACTGCAGGCGTGCAAAGCCGAAGAAGAGCAGCGGCGCGGAGAATCCGCCGATCAGCGCTACGGCGATCTCCACTTCGACGAAGCGCGCGGCGAGCTCGCGATCGATGAATCGGGAGAGCCACGCGCCGACGCCGAGGGCGGAGAGGTAAAGGCCGATGATCAGCGAGAACTGGGTGACCGAATCGCCGATGACGTAGCTGGCGACCGTCCCTGCGAGGAGCTCGTAAACCAGTCCGCACGCCGCGATGACGAGGACGTTGAGGAAGAGGATCGGCGTGCGGATCGCCCGGACAGCGGCTTCGCCGGCCTCCTGCTGTCTGCTGTCTGCTGTCTGCTGTCCGCCGTCACCCATGAATCGTCGCCGCGATGATGATCGCCAATCCGAGCATCACCGCGCCGATGAGGATCGCCAATGCAATGTTCTGGTCCTCCTCGACCTCCTTGCGGATCGAGAACGGCGTCAGCTTGGTGATGATCCAGAACGCTACGCCGAACATGACCAGACCGAAAACGGTGTACGCCAGGGTGACCAGGAACGTGTGCAGTGTCTGCGCGCCAATCATCACTTCCCTCCGTGAAAGCCGCTGTACCAGAACGACCGGTAGCCGCTGTGGCCCGCCGATCTCAAACCCTGAGGCACGAATTTGCGATGCGACGGCGTGAGCTCCAGCCCGCGCCAGTCGACGTAGCCGTATCCGAGAAGAATCACGAGAGCGAATAGTGTGTAGAGCTTCATCTCATCCCTCCGTCATCCCGAGCGTAGTCGAGGGACCTGTGCGTGTGGGGGCGCGCCGCCCTTCCCCCCAGGTCCCTCGACTACGCTCGGGATGACGACGACGTCATTCATCGTTGTCCCTGCTCTCTTCCTTCACCGTGCCGACCGGCGTGAACTGCGACTCCGACCAGCGCGAGTTCTCGAAGCCGATGCGCTTCATCCCCATCCAGATCGCCGGTACGGTGATCAGGAAGAACGCCCACGTGAAATGCCCCCAGCGGAACACTCCCTCGCGCACGATCAGATGCACCGGCGTCGGACGGCTCTTCGCATCCCACTGCCCTTCGAGCCGCATGGTGTACGTGCCCGCGGGCAGTGAGGAGATGAAGACGTGCTGCGTCCGGTTCCCCTCGCTCCAATGCTCGCCGTCGTCCACACCTTCGTAGTACTCGATCGGCAAATCGAACGGCTCGAGCAGTCCGCTGTTCGACTCGTCGCCGATGTCGCCCGCGACGTACATCCAGCTGTTGCTCACATCCGCGCTGCCGATGATCTCGAGATTGCGATTCCCTTCGAGCTTGAACGGCGTGGTGAAGATCACACGCGAGTTTTCGCTCTTCGACTGCGCGTCGCTCCAGTCGGTCGTCGTCGGCGCGGTGTCGGTCACGCTGAAGTCGAACGTCGAGTCCATGACCACGCGGCGCGGCCGCGTGACGCCCAAAAAGATCGCAATCAACAGCAGCGCGGTCATGAACGCGGCCCACGTGCGGCGCACGTTTCCGCCGACGTACGGCTGCATCATGCCGGCGGTCGACGGCCGCTGCAGTCCCTTCACATTGAACGCCGCCTCGACTTCCTCTGTGCGCATGTAGCGCGCGTGCGAGTAGTTGATCTCGGTGTCGCCGGTGATCTCTTTGGAGATGCCGAACGGCGGCGCGGTGTAGTCGATGGCGCGCACTTTCTCGCCGCGCTCGACGCGCCAGTAGAACTCGCCGAGGACGAATTCGACGCGGGCCATCGCATCACCGAAGATGCGGTAGGTGCGGCCTTCGTACTGGATCGTGCGCGTGCTGCCGCGCGGATCGCCATCGCGCACATCGCCTGCGTTGATCGGCCAGACGAAGCTCCAGTGGTGATCGCTCTCCACCAGCCAGCGATAGCCTTTCTGCTGATTGAAGAGGAGGTACTCGGTCCAGTAGTAGCGCTGATCGAAGGTCACGCTGCGCTGCATGAAACCGGCGACGATGTACTCATCGCCATCGACGTTGCCTTTCGATCCGAGCGGCACTTTCGGCTGCGGACCTTTCTGCTTCAGCGCCTGCAGGTACTTGAGGTTGCCCTCTTCGATGTCGTGCACGCCGCCGCAGTTCGGGCAGATGATGCGCTGCGCCTGATCGGGCGCGATGAGGTTGAGCGGACCGCCGCAGTTCGAGCAATTGAGGCGCTCGGTCTTGATCTTCTGCGAGCGGCCCGCGACCGGCGCCGCATCGATGCCGAGCTCGCGCAGATTCGTTTCGCGTCCGCCGAAAAACAGCGGCGTGTCTTCGCTGTAATCAATGGTGGCGAACTTGCCCTGCGGTCCGGAGAGATCGGCGTAGTCGTACGAGCTGCCCGGCTCGACGCGCCACGGGATCTCGCCTTCGCCGGAGATCACGCTCGCGGTGCCGATCTCGCTGATGACGAGGTCGCCCATGCGTCCGCCGACCTGGATGACATTGAACGGCGGCAGGTTCGCCGCCTTGGTCGCGAACGTGACGTAGAACCTGCCCGCCGCTTCGGCGAGCCAGCCCCAGCGGCCGTCGTCGAATGCGGCGTACCACTCGTCCCAGATGCCGCCGGCCTGATGCCGCATCTGCGTCCGTCCGACGATCCGGAAGCCCACACCTGCGTACTTGCCGGGGATGTCGCGGCGCAGCGGCGAGCCGGTGTCGATCAGCGCCGCGACTTTGCCGAGGTCTTCGAGATTGCGGTCGCCGCGTGCGACGACGGTGCGGCAGTAGTCGCAGACGACGACGATCGATCCGCCGATCTTGAACTCGATCGGCGCGCCGCACGATGGACAGTTCGCTACGGCCACGATACCGCCATCTCTTTCGCCATCGTCGCGCGCGAGAACGTGCGCACGTAAACGTCGGTCGCGCCGAGAATCGCGGCCAGTCCTTCACGCCACGACCACTCCGGCCGCGGACGGCAACAGTAGAGGTTGAGCGTGATCACGCCATGCTCGGGATAGGTGTGACACGCGAGATGCGATTCGCTGAGGATGACGAAGCCGGTGATGCCGCCCGGCGCGGGGAACTCGTGGAAGACGGGCTCCCCGACGGGATGGAGGTCGAGGTCGTGAATGAGCT
>DATEZA010000263.1:0-11704 GCA_035255945.1 Thermoanaerobaculia bacterium | reverse complement strand
AGATGTTCGTGCTCGTGTCGAACACCACGTTGCCGCCGAGGGTCAGCGGATTCCCATTCAGCGTGTAGGTGTCCTTGAACGTCATCCTGCCGGCGGTCAGCCCGCTCAGATCGTTGTTCATCGTGGTGCGCGCGCCGGCCGGGAAGAGCAGTTCTTCTCCGTTGCCCGGAATCGCATGCGGAGTCCAGTTCGACGGATCGGACCAGTTGCCGCTCGCCGCACCGCTCCACGATTTCGTCGACGCGACGGTGGCGAGCACGACGTCGTTGCCGTCACCGCCGTGATAGCTGATGGTGAACTGAAAACCGCTGATGGTCAGCGAAGCGCCTTCCGGCAGACCGGAGAATGAGCCGTTGACCGCATCGCTGCCGTCATTGTCGATGATCGTGAATGCCTCGCCCGTGGCAGGAGCGCCGGCCGGCACCGATGCGTTCAGGTTCACGCCGCCGAGGTTCACGGCACCGATCACCTTCAATTGATCGGACGTGCCGCCCGGCACGAGATCGGCGAAGTACGTCTGCATCACCGGCGAACGCACTTGCAGCGTCCCGATGGTGTGCTGGTTGTTCTGGCCCGCGAAACTGGTTGCCGGATTGCGCGCGCCGGGCGAGACATACGTCGCCGTGACGTCGCCGAGTGAGCCGCTGCCGCTGACCGAAGAATTACCACCGGCCGAGGTGGCGTCGACGTTCGCATTCGGCATCGAGCCGGCGACGTCGACTGCGCCGCTGATGTTGCCGCTGAACGTGCCGCCGCCGCGCGCAAGCAGCGTGTCGTGCGCGACGATGGAGCCCGTCCCTTTGATCGCGCCGTGAAATTCAGTGTTGTACCAGTCGGTCGTCAGCGTGTGCCCGTTCACGTCGATCGTGCCGGCGTAGACGTTCTGCAGTGACGCACCGAGGTTGATCGATTGCCCCAGCTTCAGGTCGACATAACAGAACCAGTAGATGTTCGTGCTCGTGTCGAACACCACGTTGCCGCCGAGGGTCAGCGGATTCCCGTTCAGCGTGTAGGTGTCCTTGAACGTCATCCTGCCGGCGGTCAGTCCGCTCAGATCGTTGTTCATTGTGGTGGGCACGCCGGCCGGGAAGAGCAGTTCTTCTCCGTTGGCCGGAATCGCGTGCGGATTCCAGTTCGAAGGATCGGACCAGTTGCCGCTCGCCGCACCGGTCCACGATTTCGTCGACGCCAGCGCGGTCAGCACGACGTCGTTGCCGTCACCGTCGTGGTAGGAGATCGCGAAGTGGAAGCTGCCGGCGGTGAGCGTGGCGCCTTCCGCGAGGCCGGAGAATGTGCCGTTGACGGCATCGCTGCCGTCGTTGTCGATGATGGTGAACGTGTCGCCCGCAGCCGGCGAGCCGCTCGGAACGGAGAGATTCAAAGTCACGCCGCCGAGGTTCACGGCGCCGATCACCTTCAATTGATCGGACGTACCGCCAGTGACATCGACGAAGTAGGTCTGCATCACCGGTGAGTGCACTTGCAATGTCCCGATGGTGTGCTGGTTGTTCTGGCCGGCGAAACTGGTTGCCGGATTGCGCGCGCCGGGCGAGACATACGTCGCCGTGACGTCCCCGAGTGAGCCGCTGCCGCTGACTGAAGAATTACCACCTGCCGAGGTTGCGTCGACGTTCGCATTCGGCGTCGAGCCGGCGACATCGACTGCGCCGCTGATGTTGCCGCTGAACGTGCCGCCGCCGCGCGCAAGCAGCGTGTCGTGCGCGACGATGGAGCCGGTCCCTTTGAACGCGCCGTGGAATTCAGTGTTGTACCAGTCGGTCGTCAGCGTGTGACCGTTCACGTCGACCGTTCCGGTGTAGACGTTCTGCAGTGACGCGCCGACGTTGATCGATTGGCCCAGCTTCAGGTCGACATTGCAGAACCAATAGATGTTCGTGCTCGTGTCGAACACCACGTTGCCATTGAGGGTCAGCGGATTTCCGTTCAGCGTGTACGTATCGTGGAACGTCATGGAACCGACCGCCGTACCTGCCGGCAGGTCGTTGTTCATCGTGGTCGGTACGCCTGCGGGGAAGATCAGCGCGTCGGAAGACGACGGTGTGCCCGACGGCGTCCAGTTGTTTGGCTCCGACCAGTTGCCATTGACTGCGCCCGTCCAGGAACGCGTTACGCCAAAGACGGGAAGCGACAAACACACGACGAGCGCAAAACCCGCTGTGAAACGCGACATACAAAATCCTCGAGGCCTGATGAGTCCACCGGACCGGATGGAAGGCCTGCTGAGTATACGGTCTTACGGAAGGATGCGTTTATGACCTAATTGCTCGCCTGCATGAACGCACACGCCTCGATCGATGACAGATCGAGCTGCAGCGACGCGAAGCTCTGGCGGATCTCGATGTGACACGGGATGCGGCGCTCGTCCTGCGTCAGCCACACCTTCACGCCGCCCTGCCACTTGCGGCCGCCCGGCGCGTCGACGATCTCGAAGCCGAGCGTGTTCACGCGGCGGCCGTCGATCACGCACGTCTGCGATTCCACCGGCCGGAAGATCACCGGGTAATCCTTGCCGTCCGAGTAGATGCTCGTCGCCACCGGGCCCTTGATCTTGTCGGCGTTCTGGCGGAGGTAGTAGATCGCGGTGAGGATGTCGCGCAGCGAGTTGTCGCGGAGCGTATCGGGGGAGAGCGGCTTGACCTTGTCCTCGACTTTGTCCGGCGTCTCGCGATGAATCCGCGCCAGGCGCTTCACGTAATCGAACAGCGTCCGCTCCTTGCGCGACTTCTTCCCCCACGCGTAGCCGTGATACGTCATCAGCGTCTTCTGCGCCGCCGCATCCATCTCCGACTCGTACACGAAAAAGCCGCTCTTCTGATCGGCCGCGGTGATGAGCAGCTCGCTGCTGACGTTCGTCTCGCCCGACTTCGGATAGACGTTCTTCATCGCCGCGACGCCGGTGGTGGGGAACATGATGCCGGCGATCCATGACAGTCCGCCGCGCAGCCGCCATGAGTAGCGGAACTGTTCGATGTTCGTGGCGGGACCGGAGCAGTTCGTGTTTGCGGCGAAGACCGACGCCGTGATCGCCAGACAGCAGACAGCGGACAACAGACAGCGGAGCACGCATGCAAACGTGCAGACAACAGGCCCGCTCTGCTCACATCGCCGCAATGGCCTGCTCCACCTCATCGATCACGTAATCGGGCGTCGATGAGCCCGCCGTCACGCCGACTACATCCGCCGCCGAGAACCACTGACTGTCGAGGTCATCGACGCCCTGCACGAGGTACGCGGGCTTCGTTTCGCGGCAGATCTCCCACAAATGCTTCGTGTTCGCGCTCTTCTTGCCGCCGATGACGACGATCACGTCGACTTCGGGATCATTCGCGAGCACGCGCGCCGCATCCTGATTTTCTTTCGTCGCATAGCAGATGGTGTCCGCGCGCTCGACGACACTCGCCCGCCGCTCGATCGCATTCACCACGTCCTCGAACTCTTCGGCGTTCAGCGTCGTCTGGTAGAAGATCTTCAGCTTCGGATAGCGCGACCAGTCGACCGCGTTCGCGCCCTCGATCGTCGACACGATGTGATAGCTCGACGGATCGAGATCGTTCGTGTAGCCGATCACCTCGCGGTGCTTCGGATCGCCGACGAAGATGAGATGGAATCCGTTTGTGAGCGCGTCCTTCGACTCGCGATGGATGTCGTAGACGAACTTGCAGGTCGTGTCGAGAACCTTCAGGCCGATCGACTTCGCTTCGTCGTGGAATGACGGCGGGACGCCGTGCGCGGAGAAGATGATCGTCGGCTCATTGACAGTCTGAATCTGTTCCACCGTCCGCACGCCCAGCCCTTCCATCTCCTCCACCACGCGCTCATTGTGAACGACCTGGCCAAGGATGGCGCCGCGGGCGCCGGTGGCGGCGAAACGCTTGACCTTGAGGTCCGCGATGCGGACGCCGGAGCAGAAGCCGTACTTCGAGGCGCGCTTCACTTTCATCGACCGACCTCAACGCCACGATAGACGAAAAGATTCTTCGCGATGGTGTCAATCCAGACAACGAGGGAGGCGTCCGCGCGACCGCAGCTCATCATTGCGGCGCGCGATGCGATCGCGCAGATTGGCGGACGCGGCGGCAGGCACGGCGAGCATGTGCGCGAGCACGACGTCGTTCTCTTCGAGCAGCACGATCTCGCGGATCTCCGACCACGCGATGCGATGAAACCGATCGTCCTTCGCGTTGAACACGGTCACCGTCCCGCCATCCTCGGACATCATGATCGCGTTCTGCGTCGGCGGCGTCGCCGGCTCGCGCAACGTCAGCGCAACGCACGGATAGAAGGTGGAGTGCTCGAATTTTCCGTACGCGTACGCGGTGAGCAGCAGCTGCAGAATCGCGGCGAGCACGGCGATCGATGCGTACGCGTCGTCGCGTTTCGCCTGCAGCAGCGCGAGGCACGCGGCGATGAGCACCAGTCCCGCGACGACATACGCCGCATACGCATCCTCGAGATCGCCGCGTCCGCGATGATGCAGCTGCTTCTCCAGCGCGTGCGCCCAGAGCACGTTCACCCACATCTCGCTGGTGCGCGACGCGAGGAAATCGGGCGCGTGAAAGTCGGCCGGATCGACGCTCTCCACCGGTTTGCGGCGGAAGAAATCGCTGATCAGCACGACCGGCCAGTCGACGTAGAAAAGCTTCAGCAGCACGGCGACGATCAGGACGCCGAAAAGGAATCGCCGCTCGCGCGCGAAGGCCGGAACGCGCCGCCGCGGATGAGCAGCGACGCGAGGAGCGACGTGAACTTCACGCGAGGGCCTCCGCACGCGTAGTCGAGGAACCTGGGCGGGCGGGGGCGCCGTGAGCGAGCCGCACGCCCGCGCAGGTCCCTCGACTACGCTCGGGATGACGGCAGATCACGCGAGGCCTCCGTCACGCGACGTCATTCCGAGCGTAGTCGAGGAATCTGGGCGGGCGGGGGCGCACGAATCGCGACACGACCCAGATCACTCGCGCGACGCAGAGCAATCCGATGAAGATCTCCTTCGCGTGATCGAAGAGGGAGCCGAGCGTGTCTTCGAGGAAGTACGCGCTGTCGATGAAGTACACCGTGATATCGGCCGCGCGCCGCGCACTCACGCCGATGATCGAGCGGATCCCCTGCTGGATGAAGAAGCCGACGATGACGACCAGTCCCGATGCGCCTGCCGATGACGCGAGGAGCGACAGAATCGGATTCACCGATGCGCGACGGTTTGCACTCATGACGGAATGAAGGACATTGTAGCGCCCGCTTACAATTCGCCCCGCATGGAACGCGAGCCGCTCTTCACGCCACGATTCGCGGCACTCTGGCTCTTCGCGTTCATCACCTTCTTCTCCGCGTTCCAGCTCCTGCCGGCGATGCCGTTCCGCATCCTTCAATTACATGGCTCGACCGCAGCGGCCGGCCGCTTCCTCTTCGTCTACACGATGGCCAGCGCGCTCGCGGCGCCGATCATGGGCTCGATCGCCGATCACGTCGGGCGACGACGCATGCTCGTCACCGCGTCGCTGCTCTTCATCGTTTTCTCCGTCGCGTACGGACTGGTCACGCATCTGCCGATGGTGCTGCTGATCGGCACGATTCATGGCGCGATCTGGTCCGGCATCCTCGCCTCCGGCTCCGCGATCATGAGCGAGTTCATCCCGGTCACGCGGCGCACGGAAGGGATGGCGTACTGGGGGCTCGCGAGCACGAGCGCGATCGCGTGCGCACCCGCGGTCGGCCTGTGGGTCTTTCAATTCGGCTGGCTGACCCTCTGCCTCGAGCTCGCCGCGATCTCGCTGGTGATGGCGGCGTGGGCGTCGCGCATTCCGGCCGTCGAAGCCGCGCTTCCCGATCCGTTGCCAAAGCTCGCGACGTTGTTCGACTGGGGCGTCGTGCGCACGACGCTCAGCCTCACCTGCGTGTCGTTCGGCTACGGCGGCATCACGAGCTACGCCGCGATCCTCGCCGTGCATCGCGGCGTGAAGCCGGAGTGGATCTACTTCGCAGTCTTCGCGATCACGATCGTCGTCGTTCGCATCACGACCTCGCACCTCGGCGATCGCTTCGGCTACGCGGTGATCCTCTACCCGTCGCTCGTCTGCATCCCGGTCGCGTTCGTGCTGCTCGCGTATGCGCAAACGCGAACGGACTTCGTCATCTCCGCGATCATCTTCGGCACCGGCTTCGGCAGCGCTTACCCGGCGTTCGCCTCATTCATCCTCGGCGCGACCGATCCGCAGCGGCGCGCGCGCACGTTCGGCAGCATCGTGATGGCATTCGATGTCGGCATCGGCACCGGCTCGCTGCTCGTCGGCGCGATCGGCGAGCGCTACGGACTCGGCAATGCGTTCCTCTGGGCCGCAGCGTTGAGCTGCCTGTCGATTCCGATCTTCGCGTGGACGTCGCGAACGCTCAGAATGTTGGGATGAAACGCGCCCTCGCTCTTCTCCTCCTCGCTTTCCCGATTCACGCCGCCGAGTTCGACGAGAAAGCCGCCGGGCGATTCGCGAACCTCGCGCTGGCGTGCGTGAACAAGGAGTATCCGAACAAGATCTCGCACAATCTCAACTCGGAGAAAGACGTCGCGCCGCCGCACCAGCTCACGCCGGCGTTTTACGGCTGCTACGACTGGCACTCGTCCGTGCACGGTCACTGGCTGCTCGCGCGACTGGCGCGCACGTTTCCCGATGCGCCGTTCGCTAAGTCCGCGCGCGAAGCGCTGCGTCGCGACATCACGCAAGCGAACATCGCCGAGGAGGTGAAGTACCTCGAGGGCGAAGGGCGGGCGAGCTTCGAGCGGCCGTACGGACTGGCGTGGCTGCTGCAACTCGGCGCGGAGCTGCGCGAGTGGAACGATCCGGCAGCGAAAGAGCTCGCCGCGAATCTCGCGCCGCTCGAAACTGCGGCGAAGAAGCGGATCACGACGTGGCTGCCGAAGCTGACGAATCCGATCCGCATCGGCGAGCACAATCAGACCGCCTTCTCCCTCGGACTGATGATCGACGCAGGCCGCCAGTCGGGCGACGACGCGTTCGTCAACCTGTTGACCAAACGCGCGCAGGACTTCTATCTGCACGACAAGAACTGTCCGATGTCGTGGGAGCCGAGCGGTGAAGACTTTCTGTCGCCATGTCTGGCAGAGGCGGATCTGATGCGGCGCGTGCTGCCGCCGGCGCGCTACGCGACCTGGCTGCACGCATTCCTGCCCGGAACGTTGAAGCTCATGCCAGCGGTGGTCAGCGATCCGAGCGATCCGAAGCTCGCGCATCTCGATGGGTTGAATCTGAGCCGCGCGTGGATGCTCGAAGGAATCGCGTCAGGGCTGCCTCGGGGGGATGCGCGGATCGCGACATTTCGCGCGATTGCGGCGAAGCATCGCGACGCGGGACTTGCCGCCGTCACTGGGGCGCATTACGAAGGGGGCCACTGGCTCGGATCGTTCGCGGTGTATCTGACCACTCGTCGCGGCACGCCCGTCATCCCGAGCGTAGTCGAGGGACCTGGGGGATGTGTGGCGCGCCGATCGAGCCACCGCCCACCCAGGTCCCTCGACTACGCTCGGGATGACGTCAGATGAGGTGCGGAGCGCCGTTGCGCGCGGCGACGCACGTGCAGCCGCGGTTGCGATTTACGATCATTGGATCGATCAGCATCAGAGAGGACACATGAGACGCACGCGTGTTTCGCCGAAATACCAAGTTGTGATTCCGAAAGAGATTCGCGAACAGGTTCGAATCCATCCGGGACAGGAATTTCAGGTGATCGCCAAAGGCGGGATCATCAGCTTCGTCCCGGATCGGCCTATCTCGTCGATGCGCGGATTCGTCAAAGGCATCAAAACGACAGGCTTCCGTGAAAAGAAGGATCGCTGACCGCCGCTGATCTCAGCCTGGCGCACAAGTTACCAATGGCGGACGCCATCATTCTTGCGACACGGTTTTTTCGAAGAAGTAGCCGTCGCCCCATCCCGCTCCCGTTCCCGCAACTCGTGCACCCTGCGCTTCATCGCGGCCAGGATATTCATCATTTCCGACGCAAGTTCGCCGCGTTGAGATCCACCTTCTCCGCCGGAATCACGTCCACGTCCTTGAACCGCGCCTTCAGCGGCTCGAGGAACTTCTTTGCGTCGCCGACGATGATCACATCGGCGGCGCCGGTCGCGAGCGCGGACTTCGACACTTCGCGCACCTGCTCGGGGGTGATCGCCTGCACGCCGGTGATGTAGTGGCTGATCTCGGCGAGCGGGAGGCCGTACAGCGCGAGCGCGGCGAGGCGGCGCGTGAGGCCGCGGCTCGTTTCGATGCCGCGCGCGTAGTCGCCGATGAGCGTCGCTTTGCGCGGCGTGAGCTCGGACTCTTCCACTGGCGTCGTCGCCATGCGATTCATCTCGTCGATGAGCAGGCCCGCGACTTCCGCCGCGGATTCGTTCTTCGTCTGCGCGCCGGCGGTGAACGGACCGACGTCGCGGCGGAAATCGAAGCCGCTGCCGGCGCCGTAACTGAGTCCGCGCTTGATGCGGATCTCTTCATTCAGCCGCGACGAGTAGCCGCCGCCGAGGACTGCATTCGCGACCTGCGCGGCGAGATACTGCGGATCGGCGCGGCGCAGTCCGGCACGCGCGACATACACCGCCGCCTGTCCCGCATCGGGCATGTCGATGACCACGACGCGTGCTTTCGCAGGCGCCGCAGCAGGTTTCGCGGACGCAGGCTTCGGTCCGGCGCCTTTCCATCCGCCGAACAATTTCTGCGCGAGTGCGAACGCGTCCTCCGCCTTCACCTCGCCCGCCATCACCAGCACGGCGTTGTCGGGACGGTAGTAGCGCTGATGAAACTTCGCCACGTCTTCGCGCGTGATGCGCGCGATCGATTCCGGCGTGCCGCCGAGGTTGTGTCCGTACGGCGCGGCACCGAACACGACGCGCGTCAGCACGAAGTGCGCGAGCGCATCGGGATCGTGCAGATCGACGTTCAGCGAATCGATCGCCTGCGCCTTCTGCCGCTCGATCTCATCCTTCTTGAATGTCGGATGCCGCACCACATCGGCCAGAAATGCCATCGCCTCGGACAACTTCGGCGACATGACATTGAGATCGACGTTCGAAACATCGAAGCCGGCGCCGCTGTCGAGCGACGCACCGAGCGCTTCGACGCCGCGCGCGATTTCTTCCGCCGACTTCGTCGTGGTGCCTTTCGTCAGCAGCGCCGCGGTGGTGTCGGCGAGTCCTGCATGTCCCGCCGGATCAGCTTCCGCGCCGGTTTTGATCGCCAGCCGCGCGGAGACGAGCGGCACGTTGTGCGTCTCGACGACGATCACCCGCAGTCCGTTCGCGAGCGTCTTCTCGACCGGCGTCGGGATCTGCGGCTGATGCGGCGCCGACGGCGCAGGCGGCGTGGTCTGCTCCGCGACCTGTGCAAATGAGACAGCGGCAAACAGACAGCAGACAGCAGCAAGCATGACGCGCTTCACTTCGCACCTCCTTCCGCCGTGTACGTGATCGTGTATCGCTTCGACCCGGCGATGTACTGCTTCATCACGCGCTGCACGTCGGCCGCGGTGACCGCCTGCAATCGCGTGAGATCCGAGTTCACCGCCGCTGCGTCATGCTCGAGCACGATTGCTTCACCGAGCGCGTCCGCCTTCCCTTCATTCGTCTCGCGTTGGCGCAGCGCGCTGGTGATCAGCTGATTCTTCGCCTTCTCCATTTCATCGGCCGAGGGCGGGGTTTTCTCCAGCGCTTCGATCTCGCGCAGCATCGCCTTCGATCCTTCATCGACGTTGTGGCCGGTGGCCATCGTCGTATCGACTTCGAACAGTCCGAGGTCTTCGCGCAGATCGGCCTCGGCTTCGACGTCCTGCGAGATCTTGTCGCGATACACCATCGTGCGATACATGCGCGACGACTCGCCGCGTCCGAGGATTGCAGCGGCGACGGTGAGCGCATCGGAGTCCGCGCTCGATGCAGCCGGTGCGAGCCACGTGATGCAGACCGCGGGCAGCGGCACATTCGCCGCGTGCTCGTCGAAGCGCTTCGCTTGCGCGCGCGGCGGCTCCTTCGCGGTCACGCGCGGAATCGCCGTGCCGGGATTCGCGATCACGCCGAGGTACTTGTCGACCCACGCGTTCAGCTGCTGCGGATCGAAGTCGCCGGCCACGATCAGCACCGCGTTGTCGGGACGGTAAAACGTCGTGTGGAACGCCTGCACGTCGGCGAGCGTGGAGGCGTCGAGGTCTTCGATGGAGCCGATGCCGGGGCGGCGATACGGATGCACGTCGAACGAGTCTTTGTTGACGGCGTAAGCGAAGCGGCCGTACGGCGGCGCGAGTACGCGGAAGCGGAACTCCTCTTTCACCACCTCGCGCTCGGACTTGAACGTTGCGTCATCGACGGTGAGCGAGCCCATGCGCTCCCCTTCCGCCCAGAGCAGCGTCTCGAGGTAATTCGATGGTACGACTTCGTAGTAATGCGTGAAGTCGTCCGCGGTGTTCGCGTTGTTCTCGCCGCCGACATCCTCCGTGAGCCGGTCCATCATCTCGGACTTCATGTGCTTCGTGCTCTTGAACATGATGTGCTCGAAGAGATGGGCGAAGCCGCTGCGCCCCTCGGGATCGTTCTTCGATCCGACGCGATACCAGACCTGGATGGCGACGGCCGGCGTGGAGTGATCCTCGACCGAGTAGACCTCGAGGCCGTTCGGCAGCGTGCGGTGCTTGTAGTCGATCGGCGGGATCGCCAACTCCGCGGAAAGGCGGCAGGTGGCCAGCAGAAGAAGGATGAGAACGGAGCGCATCCGCATTCGGTTCACCTCGTGTGTGTAGGACAAGCTCTCAGCTTGTCCCCCGTGTGTAGGACAAGCTCTCAGCTTGTCCCTCTCCCCGGTTCGACAAGCTGAGAGCTTGTTCGACAAGCTGAGAGCTTGTCGTACACACACATTTTCTCAAGGGTCGGGGAAATCTGCGGTGAACAACTGGCGACCACCGAGCGCCGATGCGTGTCGCTCATGCTTCGAGCAGGTCCGTGGAGAAGATGCGGCGGCCGCCGAGGGACGTGAAGAACGCGAACAGCGCGATGGCGAGAATGATCGCGACGAGAAACAGCAGCACACCGGTATGCCACGCCGCGGGCGGCCAGAGCACCGGTGCGAAGAGCAGCATCGCGTTCACCGCATCGCGCGTGATCACCGCGAGAAATCCGAAGCGATGCAGCAGCGCGAGCAGGATCAGCACCGGCAGCGCCGCGCCGATCGCACCGCTGACGGTACTCGGTTCACCTCGTGTGTAGGACAAGCTCTCAGCTTGTCCCTATCCGGGGTCGACAAGCTGAGAGCTTGTCGTACACACACATTTTCTCAAGGGTCGGTGAAATCTGCGGTGAACAACTGGCGACCACCGAGAGTCAATGCGTGTCGCTCAGGCTTCGAGCAGGTCCGTGGAGAAGATGCGGCG
This sequence comes from Thermoanaerobaculia bacterium, assembly GCA_035255945.1. Taxonomy (GTDB): domain Bacteria; phylum Acidobacteriota; class Thermoanaerobaculia; order Gp7-AA8; family Gp7-AA8; genus JAJPHC01. The sequence goes on along the minus strand of DATEZA010000263.1, from coordinate 265 downwards.
GCCGCCGAGGGACGTGAAGAACGCGAACAGCGCGATCGCGAGAATGATCGCGACGAGAAACAGCAGCACACCGGTATGCCACGCCGCAGGCGGCCAGAGCACCGGCGCGAAGAGCAGCATCGCGTTCACGGCATCGCGCGTGATCACGGCGAGAAATCCGAAGCGATGCAGCAGCGCGAGCAGGATCAGCACCGGCAGCGCCGCGCCGATCGCACCGCTGACGGTATTCGGTTCACCTCGTGTGTAGGACAAGCTCTCAGCTTGT
>DATEZA010000262.1:0-18035 GCA_035255945.1 Thermoanaerobaculia bacterium | reverse complement strand
CACGCACGCACAGCGTGCGTGTAGGGCACGCGCACGCACGAGATGCGTGTAGTACACGCGCACGCACGGGGTGCGTGTAGGCACGCGCACGCACGGGGTGCGTGTAGGGCACACGTACACACGAGGTGCGTGTAGGGCGCGCGCACGCACGAGGTGCGTGTAGGCACGCGCACGCACGAGGTGCGTGTAGGCACGCGCACGCACGAGGTGCGTGTAGGCACGCGCACGCACGAGGTGCGTGTAGGCACGCGCACGCACGAGGTGCGTGTAGGACACACGCACGCACGGCGTGCGTGTGGGACATACGCACGCACGGCGTGCGTGTAGGCACGCGCACGCACGAGGTGCGTGTAGGGCACGCGTACGCACGGCGTGCGTGTAGGGCAAGCTCTCAGCTTGCCGGTGGCGGAGCGCACGAGGTGCGTGTAGGGCACACCTACGCACGGCGTGCGTGTAGGGCAAGCTCTCAGCTTGCCGGTGGCAGAGCGCACGAGGTGCGTGTAGGGCACACCTACGCACGGCGTGCGTGTAGGGCAAGCTCTCAGCTTGCCGGTGGCGGAGCGCACGAGGTGCGTGTAGGGCACACCTACGCACGGCGTGCGTGTAGGGCACGCTCTCAGCTTGCCGGTGGCGGAGCGCACGAGGTGCGTGTAGGGCACGCGTACGCACGGCGTGCGTGTAGGGCAAGCTCTCAGCTTGCCGGTGGCGGAGCGCACGAGGTGTGCGTGTAGGGCACACGCACGGCGTGCGTGTAGGGCAAGCTCTCAGCTTGCCGGTAGCGGAGCGCGGACAGGACGCCCGCGCTCCGACATCGCAATTACCAGATCCGCACGCGTTCTTCGGGCTTCACGTAATTCTTGTCGCCCTCTTTCACACCGAACGCGGCGTACCACGCATCGACATTGCGCAGCGGCGCGAAGGCGCGCACGTCGCCGGGCGAATGCGGGTTCGTCATCAGCTGCTGGCGCAGTGCGTCCTGGCGCTGCAACGTCCGCCACACCTGGCCGAATCCGAGGAACACGCGCTGTTCGCCGGTGAAGCCGTCGAGCACCGGCGCGGGCTTGCCGCCGAGCGACACCTTGTAGGCATCGAGCGCGAGCAGCAGGCCGCCGAGGTCCGCGATGTTCTCGCCCATCGTCGCCTTGCCGTTGATGTGGATGCCCGGCAGTCCGTTGAAATCGACCGCTTCGTACTGCGAGCCGAGCTTCGTGGCCTGCGAATCGAACTTCGTCGCATCGGCCGCTTCCCACCAGTCGCGCAGCACGCCGTCGCCGTCCGACTTGCGTCCCTGATCGTCGAAGCCGTGCGTGATCTCGTGTCCGATCACCGCGCCGATCGCGCCGTAATTCACCGCCGCATCCGCATTCGGATCGAAGAACGGCGGCTGCAGGATCGCGGCCGGGAACACGATCTCATTTTGCGGCGAGTAGTAGTACGCGTTCACCGTCTGCGGCGTCATCGACCACTCGGTCCGATCCACCGCCTTGCCGACGCGGTTCACGCCGCGATCCCATTCGAACTTCGAGGAGCGCAGCGCATTGCCGAACACGTCGCCGTCCTTGATCTCCAGCTTCGCGTAGTCGCGCCACTTCGACGGATAGCCGATCTTCACGCCGAACTTCGACAGCTTCTCCAGCGCGCGCGTCTTCGTCTCCGGCTCCATCCACTGCAGCGAATCGATGCGGCCCTTCATCGCCGTCAGCAGGTCGTGGACGAGCGCCTCCATCTTCGCCTTCGACTCCGGCGGGAAGTACTCGCTGACGAACTCCCGTCCGATCGCTTCACCCATCGCGCCGTCCGCCGCGGACACCGCGCGTTTCCAGCGCGGACGCTGTTCCGTGGTGCCGTTGAGGAACTTCGAGCGGAACTCCCACGCCGTGTCGACGAAGCGCTTCGACAGATACGGCGCCGCCTGATCGATGATGTGGAACGCCGACCACGCCTGCAGCGCCGGCACCGGCGCATCGCCGAACACCTTCGCGATCTTCGGCATCGCCGTGTTCTGCGCGACGATCACCCGGTCGGCTTTGTCGAATCCCGCTGCCGCGAAGTACGCCTGCCACGGAAAATCGGGCGCGCTCTTCTCGAGCTCCGCCACTGTCATCGGGTTGTAGATCTTGTTGCGATCGCGGCTCTCGGCGCGCGTCCAGTGCGCCTCGGCGATCTTCGTTTCCATCGCCACGATGTCGGCCGCGTTCTTCTCCGGCTCGTCCCAGCCGATGAGGCGGAGCATGTCGGCGACGTACTTCTGATAGCGCTCCTTCTGCGGCTTGAGGGTGTCGCGCAGATAGAACTCGCGATCGGGCAGACCGAGGCCCGACTGGCCGAGGTAGAGCGCGTAGAGGTCCGGATGCTTGAGGTCGGGGATGACGGCGGCGCCGGCGAAGTTGCTGCCGAACGTGCCGTTCGCGATGCCCATCAGCTTCGCGATGTCTTCGCGCGTCTTCGCTTTCTTCACCGCATCGAGCAGCGGCTCGACCGGCTTCGCGTCGAGCTTCTCGACCGCCGCATCGTCGAGGAACGAGCGATAGATCGCGGCGACCTTCGCCTGATCCGAGCCGGACTTCAGGTTCTTGTCCGCGGTCCAGCGGTCGAGGATCGTGTGCACGCGCGCTTCGGCGAGCTCGTCGACGATCTCGAATGCGCCGTACTCCGTCTTGTCGCCGGGGATCTGCGTCTTCGACATCCAGACGCCGTTGACGTAACGGTTGAAGTCGTCGCCCGGCTTGACCGTGCGGTCCATGCCGTCGAGGTCGACTCCCCATTTACCGAACTGCGGATTCGCGGCAAAAAGTGAAAAAGAGAGAAAAAGACTGAGAAACAGAGCTAGTCGTTTCATGTGTGCGACGAAAAACAGCGCGATCGGCGCAGGTAATTCAGAGCCGGACGGAAAGCGCCGGTCTGTCGCGTCACGCTTCGATGAACTTTGCCTGTGCGCTGGCGGAGCGTTGTCCACTTGCGGGAACGCATCCCGATTTCGCGCGCCGGCCGACGTCCCAAACTGTCCCCTCCCCGTCCCCCGCCGCACCCCTCGGCCCGCCTACCATCGCCTGCAGGAGGAATTCATGCTGCATTCGAAAGATGTCCCCGTCGCCGAATCCGCGCTGCTCGTCATCGACGCGCAGGACTCGTTCAAGGCCGGTCCGCGGTGGGAGCGCCGCAACAATCTGCAGTTCGAGAAAAACGTCGCGGCGCTGATCGACGCGTATCGCGCGGCAAAGCTGCCGGTCATCTTCTTTCTGCACACCGATGAAGACGACGCGTTCCACACCGACAGCCCGTTCTTCAAACTGATGTCCTTCATCGAACGCCGCGACGACGAGCCGCTCTTCATCAAGAACACGCGCAACTGCTTCACCAGCACGCCGCTGCAGCCGCATCTGCTCGAGCGCGGCGTGCGTCGCATCACCGTTTGCGGCATCCAGATGGAGCAGTGCTGCGAGACGACCACCCGCGTCGCCGCCGACCTCGGATTCGCCGTCGATTTCGTCACCGAAGCGACGATGACGTTCCCCATTCCGCACTCGGAAGAGCCCGGCGAAGAGCTCGGTGTCGAGGCGATCCGGGAGCGGACGGAGTACGCGCTGCGCAGGCGTTTTGCACGCATCACAACGGTGGAAATGCTTACGGCTGAGATGAATAAGGAGGCGGTAGCGAGTGTTATTTGACGTGTCCAATATGAGAAAAACAATCGCTGCGATCGCTCTTCTCGCTGGAGTTGTGTCCACCGCCCCGCTCGGTGCCGCGCCGATCACCCCGAACGGCTCGGAACGCCTGAGCTACGCCTGGCATCTCAAAGGCGGACTCACGTGGCTCGCCAAGCTGGCGTTCCCGGCGAAGGGACACGGCACGCTCGAAACGCATGAGGCAAACACCGTGCATTCGCAGCTGACGATCGTCGGCGACACGCCGAGCGCGTTCTATCTGTATGAGTCGTCGATGCTCCCTGATGCGACGCGCACGCTGTCGAGCCGCAACGCGTACTCGTTCGGCAGCGATCGCCGCGACGAGCGCATCGCGTTCGACCCGGCAACTCATCAGTCGCACATTCAGAAGTTCACCAGCGACGGCAATTCGTCGAAGACGAAGGCGCTCCAGTCCGCCGCGCCGCAGGACGTGCTGACGTCCATCTACTACCTGCGCCAGCACGCAGACGAGATCCGCACGCCGAAGAAAGCGGAGATCTTCTCCGGCGCGACCGGCTACGACGTGATCTACGTCCCGAAGCCGGCGATGACGATGAACGACGTCCGAGTTCGTCCCTTCACCATCAAGCCGGTCGACACGGACGGCAAGGTCGGCGAAGTGCGCGTGTGGCTGACGGACGACGCGCGCCGCATCCCGATGAAGATCGAGATCGAGCAGAAGTACGCGACGTTGAGACTGGATCTGGAGCGCTAGGCGGCATTCACCGCCGCCTGCTTCACCGCCTGCACATCCAGCTCGATCTTCACCGTATTGCCGACCAGAATCCCGCCGGCCTCGAGGGCCTGATTCCATTGCAAGCCCCACTGGCGGCGATCGATCTCCGTCTTTGCAGTCACGCCTGCGCGCGTGCCGCCCCACGGATCGACGCCCTGTCCGGTGTACTCGGCGTCGAGCGTGACTTCGATCGTCGTGCCGCGAATGGTCAGGTCGCCGACGACCTTGAAGCGATCGCCCGCTTTGTTCATCGCTCCCTCCACACGCTTGCTGCGAAAGGTGAGCGTGGGGTGCTGTTCGACGTCGAGAAAATCGGCGGAGCGGAGGTGCGCGTCGCGATCGGCCGCGCCCGTATCGATGCTCGCTGCGTTGATCTCGACCTCGACCGATGAGCCATCGGGCTTCGACTCGTCCGCGTGAATCGTCCCCTTCACATCCTTGAAGCGGCCGCGGACGGTGGTGAACATCATGTGCTTCACCGCGAACTCGATCGTCGAATGCGCGGGATCGATCTGCCAGGTCGTCTCTGCCATACACCCCTCCCCGGCGCCGGGATGCGAAGAGCGCGCCGACTGTACAATCGAAAACACCGTGAGCCTCGATTCGACGCGCACCACGCTGATGTCGGCCGACCCCGCGCCATCGGGCGGCACCGCGTGTCTGATCCTCATCTACGGCACCTCCGACCTCGGCAAGCGCTTCGAGCTCTCGCACAACACGAGCATCGGACGGGACACATCGAACGACATCTGCGTCGACATGTCGTTCGTCTCGCGCCAGCACGCCCGCGTCACGCGCCGCGACCAGCTCTGGTTCATCGAAGACCTCGGCAGCCGCAACGGCACGCAGATCAACGGCCAGCAGATCGAAGGCGTGACGCGGCTCGACAACGGCGATCAGATCAAGATCGGCGGCGCGATCTTCAAATACATCGCGGGCGGCAACGTCGAAGCGCTCTTCCACGAAGAGATCTACCGCATGACCATCTTCGACGGCCTGACCAAGGTGCACAACAAACGCTACATGCTCGATTTTCTGGAGCGCGAGATCGCTCGTTCGCGCCGCTACTCGTCGCCGCTGTCGATGGTCATGCTCGACATCGACAACTTCAAATCGTTCAACGACACGCACGGACATCAGGCCGGCGACGCGGTGCTCGAGCACGTCGCCGCGACGATGAGCTCGCTCGTACGGCGCGAGCAGCTCATCGCGCGTTACGGCGGCGAGGAGTTCGCGCTCGTCCTGCCGGAGCTCGAAGCGCAGCAGGTGCGCGCGTTCTGCGAAACGATCCGCGAGCACGTCGAGATGGCGTCGCACGAGTTCGATGGGAAGACGCTCAGTGTGACGGTGAGCATCGGCGCCGCGATGCTGAGCGGCCACATGGACCGCGATGAGCTGATCCAGGCCGCCGACGCGCAGCTGTACGAAGCGAAGCACGGCGGACGCAATCGCGTCGCGATGTCCGATTCACCTCGCTAAAACGCACTTTCGCCGCTCCCCGCTGTCTGCTGTCTGCTGTCTGCTATCTAATCAAATGATGAACCGCCGGTGGATTCTCGCGGCCGCATTCTGGGGCGTTTTCGGTCTCGTCTCCGGACTGCAGCTCTGGATCAGCATGATCACGCACGGCCATTCGGTGCCGCGCCTGATCGGCTACAACGTGATCATCTGGGAAGGCTGGCTCGCGCTGAGCGTCGCCATCGGGCAGCTCACGAAACAACTGCCGCTGATCCCGTTCAAGTCCTTCAACGCGCTGATCCACGCCCTGGCCGCGATCGTCGTGGCGGTGCTGCACGTCAGTTACTGGATTGCCCTGACGCTGTTCCTGCGCCCGTTCGATCCGATTCCCTTCACCTGGTCGCGCATGAACGTCGGCCAGATTTTTTTCTCACGCGTGCCGGTCGAGCTGATCCTCTACCTCGTCGTGGCGGGTATTGCGCAGGCGATGCAGCTGCAGACGTCGCTGACCAACGCGCGCCTGCACGCGCTCGAGCTGCAGTTGCAGCCGCACTTCCTCTTCAACACGCTCAACACCATCAGCTCGCTCGTGCGCACGGAGCAGAACGAAGAAGCGGTGACGATGATCGCCGGCCTCTCCGACCTGCTCCGCTACACGCTCGATCACGCCGGCCGGCAGCAGGTGACGCTCGACGAAGAAGGGGCGATGCTGCGCCGCTATCTGGAGATCCAGAAAGGCCGCTTTCCCGATCGCCTCACGTACAGCATCGACATCGATCCCGACGTGCGTCATGCCGCAGTGCCGACATTCATCCTCCAGCCGCTGGCCGAGAACGCGATCCGCCACGGCGTCGCCCGCAGCGCCGGCGCCGGCGTGGTGAACGTGCGCGCCTTTCGCGGCGAGCGACGCGTGCACATCGAGATGTTCAACAGCGGGACGTTGTCGTCATCGACCAACGGCGGCATCGGCGTCGCGAACACGCGCGAGCGTCTGCGCCAGTTGTACGGGAACGAGCAGAAGTTCGAGCTGCGGAATGATGTGGGCGGGGTGGTGGCGTCGCTGACGGTGCCGTTGCGGGAGCTGGCGTGAAGGCCGTCATCGTCGACGACGAGCCGCTCGCACGGAAATCGATCCGCCTGCTCCTCGAGCGCGACGGCGAAGTTGAAGTGGCCGGCGAATGCAGCGGCGTCGACGCAGCGGAACTGATCGATCGTACGCATCCCGACATGCTTTTCCTCGACATCCAGATGCCGGAAGTCGGCGGCTTCGAACTGCTGGAACAGATCGGCGCGAACGCAGTGCCGGTGGTCATCTTCGTCACCGCGTACGCCGATTACGCGCTGCGCGCATTCGAAGCGCACGGACTCGATTACCTCCTCAAGCCGTTCGACGACACGCGCTTCCGCAAAGCACTCGACCGCGCAAAGGAGCAGGTCCGCACCCTTGGGCGCTCGCCGTACGCGCAGCGATTCCTGGTGCGTCATCGCGAGAAGCTCGTCGTCGTCAACGCGGCGGAGATCGACTGGATCGAAGCAGCGGACTACTACGTCACGCTGCACGCCGGCGGCAAAGGTCACCTGCTGCGCGAGACGATGGTGGTGCTCGAAAAGCGGCTCGATCCGGCGCGTTTCGTGCGCGTGCATCGCTCGGCGATCGTGAACATCGATCGCGTGCGCGAGATCCATCCGCTGTTCCGCGGCGACTGCTCGCTCATCCTCGCCGACGGCACGCAGGTGAAGCTGAGCCGCGCGCGCCGCGAAGAGTTCGAGCGCCTGTTCACGCGCTGACGGAGCGCGGGCGTCCCGCCCGGGCACAAAAACGGTCGTCGAGCGAGACGCTCGCCGACTGCGGACGAGACGTCCGCGCTCCTCACCGCACCATTCTGCCAATTCGCTGCATTTCGCCTGCGCTTCCGTTTTCGCCGCGCCATCCTGCATGCAGGAGGCACACATGCGAAAACTCATCATCCTTCTTCTGATCGCGCTGCCGCTCTTTGCTGCAGAGCACAAGCCCTACACGCGCAACGTCGCCGTCGTGGTCTACGAAAACGCGGAGCCGCTCGACTGGACCGGTCCGTTCGAGGTCTACAACGACGCCGCACAGTTCGGCGACGCGAACGGCGAGCCGGCATTCAACGTCTACGTCGTTTCGAAAACGACCGAGCCGCTGAACGCGCAGGGACTGAAAGTGGTCCCGAACTATTCGATCGCCAACGCGCCGAAGCCCGACATCGTGATCTTCCCCGGCGGCCCGTCGGCGAAGATCTACGACGATCCGGAGTTCTTCGCGTGGGCGAAGAAAGCATCGATCGACGCGGAGATCGCGCAGAGCGTCTGCACCGGCGCGTTCGTGCTCGCGAAGGCGGGACTGCTCGACAATCTCGAAGTGACGACGTTCCACGGCGCGATCGAAGGGCTGCGAAAGCTGGTGCCGAATGCGCGCGTGGAGGATGGACGGCGCTTCGTCGACAACGGACATGTCGTGACCACCGCCGGCATCTCCGCCGGCATCGACGGATCGCTCAATGTCGTCGCGCGGCTCCTCGGCCGCCGCGTCGCCGATCAGGTCGCGACATACATGGAGTACCACTGGACGCCGGAGTCGTATCTCGCGACGAAGTACGCGTATCTGAATCCGAGCACGAACGAGACCGGCCGCTCGATGCAGACCGCCGACATTCAGGTCGAATCGAAGAACTACACCGAGGCGGAGAAGATCTATCGCGCGATTCTGAAGGACGATCCGAAGAACCTCGACGCGCAGTACAGCGTCGGCGTCGTGCTGCGCGAGACGAACAATCATGCGGCGGCGGCCGAGGCGTTTGCGACCGCGGCCACGTTGACGAAGGACGAACATCACGTTTCGCATCTGCTGTACAACGCCGCGCTCGAATATGCGCGGGCGGATCGGAACGAGGATGCGTCGGTGTTTCTGGCGAAGGCGCTGGCGGCGGGATATCCGGACAAGGATGTGGCGAAGAAGGTGCCGGAGTTCGCGAAGGTGAAGCTGGCGGCGCGCTAAACGTTTAACGTCATCCCGAGCGTCAGTCGGCGGCACGCAAATCGCGCCTTCCCTCCGCCCGGCTCCCTCGACTACGCTCGGGATGACGATGGGCTCGCGCGGCCGTGCACTGGCGCTGATCTCGTTCGCCGTTCTCTTCGGAATGGCGCTCTGGTTCGGCGTGTCCGCGGTCGCGCCGCAGATCGCGAAAGAGTGGCACCTCACCGAATCGGCGACCGCGTGGCTCACGCTCGCCGTGCAGCTCGGCTTCGTCGCCGGCACGCTCGTCAGCGCGATCTTCAACCTCCCCGACATCATCTCCGCGCGCAAACTGATGGCGCTCTGCGCGATCGCAGGCGCCTTCGCGAACGCGCTCCTCGCGCTCTTCGCGCGTGACCTGGCGCTCGCGATCGCCTTGCGCGCACTCACCGGAATCTGTCTCGCCGGCGTCTATCCGCCCGGCATGAAGCTGATCGCGACCTGGTTCCGCGAAGGCCGCGGCGTCGCCCTCGGCGTGTTGATCGGCGCGCTCACGGTCGGCAAGGCATCGCCGTATCTCATCAACGCGATCGGTCCGAAAAGCTGGCGATTGAATGTCGGCATCGCGTCGATCTTCGCTGTGCTCAGTGCGCTGCTGATCGTCGCGTTCGTGCGCGAAGGTCCGTACGCGCTCGCCAATCAACCATTCGACATCACGCAGGTCACGAAGATCTTCCGCAACCGCGGCGTGCGGCTCGCGAACTTCGGCTACTTCGGACACATGTGGGAGCTGTACGCGATGTGGACGTGGGCGCCGGTGATGATCCGTTCGAGTCTCGCCACGCGCGGCGAGCCGCCGTTCTTCGCGGAGGCGGCGGCGTTCGTGATCATCGGCGCGGGCGCGATCGGTTGCGTGATCGCGGGAGTGGTCGCCGATCGCATCGGACGTGCGGTGGTCGCCGCGGCCGCGATGGCGATCAGCGGCGCCTGCTGCTTCATCGTCGGCTTTCTCTACGGCGGATCGCCGGCGCTGCTGCTGCTCGTCGCCGCGATCTGGGGCGCGAGCGTGGTCGCCGATTCGGCGCAATTCTCCGCGTCGGTCACCGAGCTCGGCGACCCGCGCTACCTCGGCACCGCGCTGACGATCCAGACCTGCATCGGTTTTCTGATCACCACGTTTTCGATCCGGCTGATCCCGATCCTCGCTGACGCGATCACGTGGCGCTACGCATTCGCGGTGCTGGGCATCGGGCCGATTCTGGGGATCGTGGCGATGATCCGGCTGCGCCAACTGACGCACCCGTCATCCCGAGCGTAGTCGAGGGACCTGGGGGCAAGGGCGGCTCGCCACCGCACCCCCAGGTCCCTCGACTACGCTCGGGATGACGGTGGTACGCTCGCGAGTGTCCAGCCGCACATTCATCGCGCTCGGGTCGATCGTCTTCGGCATCTTCCTCGCGTGGCTCGCCGCGCCCTTCATCTTCACCCATCTGCCGAACGATCGCGATCGCATCCGCGACGTCGTGCGCATCGTGCAGACGCAGCCGAAGGTCGCGATCGTCGGCAACTCCGTCGTGATGCAGCTCGGCTTTCCGAATCTCGCTACGCCGGGACAGACGATCGGCGAATCGGTGATGCTGGCGAATGAACTACACGGGCGAGTCATTCTCGTCGTCACACCGTGGCAGCTGGCGACGCCGGCGACGCTCAACGCGCAGGGCTGGAATGCGTGGTGGATGTACGGATTCCGGCCGTCCGCGGAAACGCGCGCGCTGGTCGCGATGCCGGAGCTGAACGATGCGATGGAGCGCTTTCGCTCGCGCTGGGTGGTGCGCGCGGCGTTCGAGAGCGCGTTCGCGCGCGGGAAGCGCAACGACGAGGTCTGGCAGGGACGGGAGCGGTTCGCGATCGATGAGACTCAACGAAAACTCATCGAGCGCATCGTCGCGCGACGCGATGTCGTCGTCGTGCTCGCGCCGCTCTCGCCCATCGTTCGCGCGCATTACGGCAATTGGAACGTTCATTTCGGACGCACGATCGATGCGACCAATCTCCTGCAACCGAACGAATTCCGCGACGCCACGCACCCGACCGACGCCGGCGCGCGCAAGCTGACGACGTTCATCGAGGAGCACCTCTGATGCTCTTCCAGACGCCCGAGTTCCTCGTCTTCTTCGTGACCGTGGCCGCCGCGGTGGCGATCGCGCGCGGCCGCGGACGCAAGCTCGTCCTCCTCATCGCCAGCTGGATCTTTTACGGCTGGTGGAGTCCGCGCTTTCTCGTCCCACTGCTGATCACGACGTTCGCCGATTACGCAATCGGCCTGCTGCTCGATGGAGCGCGGACGTCTCGTCCGCAGTCGCTGGCCGTCTCGGCCGGCGACCACTCTGCGACCGGGCGAGACGCCCGCTCGCTGCGGACGGGACGTCCGCGCTCCGGGGCCCGAGCACTCGTCGCCATCAGCGTCGCCGGCAATCTCTCGATGCTTGCGCTGCTGCGCATCGAGCCCGGCCTCGTGCACATGGCCGTGCCGCTCGGGATCTCGTTCTACACATTCCACTCCATCAGCTACATCGTCGATGTCTATCGCGGCGAATTGCCGGCGTGCCGCTCGCCGCTCGATTACGCGCTGTTCATCGCCTTCTTCCCCGAGCTCGTCGCCGGTCCGATCGTGCGCGGCAAACAGTTCCTGCCGCAGCTCGCGCGCGAAGTCGTGGTACGCATCGACGAATTCGCCGTCATGCGCGTGACGCGCGGGCTGGCGAAGAAAGTGTTGATCGCGGACAACGTCGCGCCGTTCGCGAATGCCGTCTTCGCCGATCCCGCGCAGTGGCCGTCGATCGTGATCTGGACCGCGACCATCGCTTTCGCCGTGCAGATCTACTGCGACTTCTCCGGCTACACCGACATCGCGATCGGCCTCGCGCACGTCTTCGGTTTCGAGCTGCCGGTCAACTTCGATCATCCGTACCTCGCGCGCGACATGCGCGATTTCTGGCGGCGCTGGCACATCAGCCTCTCGACGTGGTTGCGCGATTACGTCTACATCCCGCTCGGCGGCCGCGAGCATCGCGTCCGCAACGTGATGATCACCATGCTCCTCGGCGGCCTCTGGCACGGCACGTCGTGGAACTTCGTGTTGTGGGGCGCGATGCACGGCGTGCTGCTCTGCGTCATGCCGAGCGTAGTCGAGGCACCCGGGATCGCGCCTGCCGCCCGCGCAGGTCCCTCGACTACGCTCGGGATGACGTTGCTCACGCAGCTTTGCATCCTCTTCACCTGGATCGCATTCCGCGTGCGCGAGCCGCACGCGATGCTCGCCGCGATGCGCAAGTTCGTCCTCTTCGACTTCGATTTCGCGCTCGCCGGCCGCGGCCTGCTGACGATCTTCTTTTTCAGCACGATCGCGTTGATTTTCGTGTTCGCGATTTTGCACGTTCGGCGCTTCGATCCGTCGCGACTGCGCACACCGGCGTTCATCGCGATGTGCATCGGCATCGGCATCGCATTCTTCTTTCTGTGGCCGGCCGAGCAGACGCCGTTCATCTATTTCCAGTTCTGATCCCCGTGTCATGGCGCGATAGCATCCCCTCATGGATCTGGTGCACCAACTCGCGCGCGTCTTCACCCAACTGATCAGCGAGACGAGTGGCCTCTCGCTCGACGACACGCTCACGCTCGCGGAACAGCAACCACTCCCCGACGATGTCGCGCGCTGCATTTCCGAATTCCACGAGCTCCTCGGACGCTTCCGTCTCAACGCGCAGCCGATCGAGCCGCTGTTCGCGCATCCGGTGTCGAAAGCGCTCGGCGCGTTCTTCCGCGCGTTCCCGATCCCGTTTCACGACGAGCACATTCACCTCACCGGCTCGATCGACGCGGAGTTCATCTACCCGCGGCTCGCGCCGCTGCTGGAGAACGAAACGTATCGCCGCAAGATCGCCGAGGTTTATGGAGAGGATGCGTTGCCGATCCGCAGCGCGGCGGATGTCGATCGATTGATCCGCCTCGGCGACGACGACCGATTCGATCGCTACCTGCGCATCCTCTATCTCGCGAAGCTGATCCTCACCACGCGCGACGCGCATCGCGAGGCCGCGTATCACATGGCCAACCGGCTGTATCGAACGGCGAACGTCGGCTCGCTACGATTGAAGTTCACGCTCTTCCGCGAGACCACCGATTCCGCCGAACAGATCCCCGGCATTTCCGCGCTGACACCCGAGGATGTACTGCTCGGGTTGTACGAAGGCTTCAAGCGATTTCAGAGCGAGGTGCCTTCGTTCCGCTTCGTCCTGTCGCCGAGCTTCCGCAAAGAGCCCGGCTTCTACGACGCGTCGCGCTATCTGTCCAAGCGTGCGAGCTTCGACGATCAGGTCGGACAGATCATCGAGCTGCTCAAGCGTTATCCGCAGCTGCGTGAAGTCGTCACCGAAGTCGACACCGTCGGCGACGAGCGCGGCTTCTATCGCAAGACGCACTTCCAGGAGATGCGCGTCGGCATGCGCAAGCTGCAGGCGTACGGCTTCCGCACCCGCAGCCATCACGGCGAGACGTGGGACACGCTGCGGCACGGCGTGCAGGCGGTCGACAACGCGATGAACATCTGGCACGTCGATGCGGTCGAGCACGGCCTGTCGATGGGCATCAATCCGAACTTCTACTTCCACGCGCTGCTGCAGCGCGTCTTCCGCGCGAACGCGAAGGGCGAGCCGATCGCGTCACGTCATCGCGCGGAGGTCATGGACATGGACTGGAGCGGCCGCGAGGAGATCCGCGACAAGCTGCTGACCGGCGTGCCGATCACGGAGTCCGAGGCGACGCTCGCGACGAAGACGAAGTTCCATCACGCGCGCGAAGTCGAGAGCTATCAGCACGACGTGCTCAATCGGATGATCGACAAGCGCCTCACGCTCGTATCGCTGCCATCGTCGAACAAGAAGCTGACCGGCGAGCTCGCCGATTACAAAGACCACCCGTTCTCATGGTGGGAAAAGAAAGGCATCCGTCTCGGCGTCGGCACCGACAACGACATCACGCTCAACACGAGCTTCATCCGCGAGATGCTGATTTTGCTGTACACCGACCCGCTCGAGCTGAAGATCACGAAGTTGTTGATCGTGACGACGGGGGAGTCGCGGAGGGATTACCTCAGTCATTTGTTGTGGCAGATGCGGAAGGCGGTGGGGTGAATCCCCTCACCCGGCCCTTCGCTGCGCTCAGGGCCACCCTCTCCCCGCAAGCGGGGCGAGGGTCACAAGGGCTCACGCAGCGCGAGATGCGTTGACCTTCGCCCCGCTTGCGGGGAGAAGGTGGCCCTGAGCGCAGCGAAGGGCCGGATGAGGGCATTCAAAACCTGATCGCCGGCCCGAGCACACCCACGAACACCACCGCCACCACCGCCGCGCTCGCGATCCACGCATACGAGCGTTCGATCGCGGCCTCCTCTCCGCCGCGCATGAAGTCGACCATCCAGATCAGTCCCGACGTGCCGCCGAACGACGCGGCGGCGGCGGAGATGGCGATGAGCAGCGGTCCGTGCGGGTTGAACAGGCCGGAGACGCAGTAGAGGATGCCGCCGGTGAAGTACGCGATCAGGTTCAGGCGCCGGGCGTTGAACATACGCGCGGTATAGCGCGCGGCGAGGTAGTACAGACCGCCGCCGATCACGGCGAGGATCGGACGCCAGACGAGTTGTGGAACATCGTGGAACACCTGCACCCAGTCGCCCACCTTCATCACGCCGGAGAACAGCAGATAGCCCGCGGGCATCAGCAGATTGATGGTGGTGAAGAGCCACCAGAAGTACGTCTTGCGCGCACGAAACGCGAGCAAGCCGATCGCCGCGGCGATCACATTCGCGATGCATCCCGCGGCCGCGACGAACCTCGAGCCCACGCTGCACGCGCAATGCAGCGACGAAAACTCTTCCACGCGCGCGCCGATCAGCAGGCACGCGCCGCCGTGTCCGAGGATTTCGTGGATGACGTTCGCCAGCGCGTAGGCGACGATGGCGATCGAGACGACGGTGAGTGCATCGCGGCGCATGGGATGATTGTCGAATTCATTCAGTCATTGCGAAAGTGACGATTGTCAGATGAACGACGACGAACGCGACCTCGCGTCCCTCGGCTACACGCAACAGCTCCTGCGCGAGATGGGCGGCTTCGCGAACTTCGCCGTCTCCTTCTCCATCATCTCCATCCTGACCGGCGCCGTGCTGCTGTACGGCTACGGCCTCAAGTTCGCCGGGCCGGCCGCGAATTCGATCGGCTGGCCGATCGTCAGCATATTGACCATGTGCGTCGCGGCGTCGATGGCGGAGATCGCGTCGGCGTATCCGACCGCGGGCGGCCTGTACTTCTGGGCGCGCACCATCGGCGGCCGGCGATGGGGATGGGTCACCGCATGGCTGAACATGATCGGGCAGGTCTCGATCACCGCCGGCATCAACGTCGCCGCGGCGATCTACCTCATCGGCGCGTTCACGCACACGTCGCAATCGTGGGCGGTGCAGCTCGGCGTGATGGTGCTGATCATGATTCCGCAGGTGGCCATCAACCTGTGGGGCGTACGGCTCACCGCGCGCCTGAATGACCTCAGCGTCTGGTGGCATATCGGCGGCGTGCTGCTGATCGTCATCGCGCTCGCATTCCTCGGCACGCATCACAACTCGCTGCAGTTCCTCTTCTCGTTTCATCCGATCGCGAATCTGCTCGAGACCTCGAAGTCGATGGCCGTCGGCGACCGCGGCTTCGCGTCGCCGCTCTTCGCGCTCCTGCCGCAACTGCGATCGCTGTACGCCGCGGCGCCCGCGCTGCTGCTCTTCGTGCTGTCTCTTTTACAGGCACAGTGGACGTACACCGGCTACGACGCCTCGGCGCACATGGCCGAGGAGACGAAGATGGCGCGGATGAACAGCGCGTGGGGCATCGTGCTGTCGGTCGGCGTCTCCGCGGTCGCCGGCTATCTCATGCTGATGGTGCTGACGTGGTGCATTCCGCGCGGCGACATCGCGGCGACGGCGAACGATCCGTATCCCGTGCTCTTCATCGTGTCGAGCAACCTGCCCGCGGCGCTGGCGAATGTCATCGCCATCGTGATCGGCATCGCGATGTGGCTCTGCGGCGTCGCGTCGGTCACGTCGATGGGACGCATGTGGTACGCGTTCGCGCGCGACGACGGCATGCCCGGCTCGCGCTGGCTCAAGCGCGTGAGCGGCAAGCATCAGGTGCCGCACGTGGCGATCCTCGTCACGTCCGTGCTGTCGGTGCTGATCTGCGTCTACGCGGCGGCGTGGTTCGTCGTGACGTCGATCAGCACGATCTGCCTCTACCTCGCGTACGGCATCCCGATCTTCCTGAAACTGCGCCACGGGATGAAGGCGGAGCACCCGTGGTCCCTCGGCCGCTTCTCGCCGGTCGTCAACGTGATCGCGATCGTCTGGATCGTGGTGATTGCGATCGTGTTCATGCTCCCGCCGAATGAGCTCGTGCTGTGGACGATGCTGGGATTCGGTGCGCTGTTGCTGATCGGTGCATTTGTGCCGTCATCCCGAGCGTAGTCGAGGGACTTGGGGGACGGGCGGCGCGCCACCACCCCCCCAGGTCCCTCGACTACGCTCGGGATGACGAGGCAGCGACGTCCTTGACGAAATGCTTTAGATGACATATATCATCTGATCGAACAAGGAGCATGCACATGATCGCGCTGGAAGAACATCCGACAGTGGTCGCGTATCGGCAGAAGGAGCGACAAACAGGAATGCTTGTCGTACACGCGGATGAGATCCGGCGCATTGCGCTGGCGGCGGGGGCGGACGATGTCGGGTACGTGCGCATCGAGCGGGCGGAGCTCGACGACGAGCGGAAGCACATCCTCAAAGCGATGCCGCGGGCGCGGGCGCTGATCAGCATCGTGTCGCGGATGAATCGCGAGCCGATCCGCAGTACCGCGCGCTCGGTGGCGAACCTGGAGTTCCATCGCACGGGCGATCACGTCGACGATGTCGCGCATCGCATCGTCGCGGAGCTCGAGTCGCGCGGCGTGCGCGCGCTGAATCCGGCGATGGGGTTTCCGATGGAGATGGACGGCTTCCCCGGCCGCGGCTGGGTGATCTCGCACAAGCCGATCGCCGTCGCCGCCGGCCTCGGACGCATGGGCCTGCACCGCAACGTCATCCATCCGAAGTTCGGCAACTTCATCCTCCTCGGCACGGTGATCATCGATGCGGAGATCTCCTCCGAAACGCAGCCGATCGATTACAACCCGTGCCTCGATTGCAGGCTGTGCGTCGCCGCGTGTCCGGTCGGCGCGATCGACGCCGGCGGCGCGTTCGATTTCGGCTCGTGCTACACGCACAACTACCGCGAGTTCATGGGCGGCTTCAGCGACTGGGTGGAGAACGTGGTCGCCAGCGGCGATGTCGCCGACTATCGGAAGAAGGTCTCCCCCGGCGAAACGGCGTCGATGTGGCAGAGCCTCAGTTTCGGCGCGAATTACAAGGCGGCGTACTGCATGGCGGTGTGTCCCGCGGGCGAGGATGTGATCGGACCGTTCCTCCACGATCGCAAACAGTTCCTCGATGAGGTCGTGCGCCCGCTGCAGAACAAGGTGGAGACGGTGTACGTGAAGCCGGAGTCGGATGCGGAGGAGCACGTCGCGAAGCGCTTCCCGCACAAGAAGATCAAGCGCGTGGGGAACGGCATCCGGCTCACGTCGATCGCCGGATTTCTCGAAGCGCTGCCGCGCACGTTCAGCGCGAAGCGCGCGAACGGACTGCGCGCGACGTATCACTTCACGTTCACCGGCAGCGAAGAGCGTGAAGCGACGGTGACGATCGGCGACGGACTCATCGACGTCCGTGATGGGCACGAAGGAACCGCCGATCTGCAGATGACCGCCGACGCGCAAACGTGGCTCGCCATCCTGCGCAAAGAGCAGGGCATCGCCGGCGCGCTGTTGCGGAGGAAGGTGAAGGTGAAGGGCTCCCCGAAACTGCTGCTCGCCTTCGGAAAGAGTTTTGCAATTTGATGATCGCCGTCATCCCGAGCGTAGTCGAGGGACCTGGGCGGGCGGTGGCGCGCCGCCCGCACCCCCAGGTGCCTCGACTACGCTCGGCATGACGGGGGGCCGTGATTTGGGTACTACTCGCTCGCCTCGCTCGATCTCACCG
>DATEZA010000261.1:0-18748 GCA_035255945.1 Thermoanaerobaculia bacterium | reverse complement strand
ATGCATTCCGAATCACGACACGCGTCGTCCTGTTGACGGCAATCGCTGCACTTGCGGCGTTGACCTTCATCCCTGCAACGATCGCTTTCAATCCCGGACGCGTTTTCGCCCGGGCGTTTCTCGGTATTGAGACACTGCGCGGCATCGCATTTCTCGCGTTGTCCGCGTGCCTGCTGATGCTCGTCGATTACGCGATGCAGCGGCACGTCGTCTTATCCGGTGTTTTCCGTCCGGCGGCCGCCGGTGCGTGGCTAGCGCGGCTTCAGGAGCGATTCCTCCTCTCCGGGCCGCAGCGCTCGATCCTGTGGCGTATCAGCATGCTCGGCTGGCTGCGCAACCGGAATGCATTGCTGCTGTTCATCTGGGGAACCGCATACGGATTTTTCTACACGTGGCTCACTCATGCGACGGGAGTCTCGTATTACCTCTCGTTTGCGTGGATGGTGCTCGTCTTTCACTCGTATCTGCGCGGAAATCTCTTCGGCATCGACCAGAAAGGCGTCTGGATGTTTTTCGTGCAGCCGCTGCCGTTGCGCCGCGTACTGAGCGCGCGAAGCGCCAGCATGAGCGTGCTGCAGGCCGTGATGATCGGCGCCGTGCTGCTCTGTGCCGTCGCGCGGCCAACCGCCGGCATGACTACGCCCTTTGCGTGGGTCTGTGTGCTGTCGTTTTCGGTTTCTGCTTTGTTGGCGGCGGAGGTTGCGGGGCAATTGTTCTCCGTGCTGCATCCCGATCCGATCGAGCGCGGCTCGCTTTATTCGGGCGGCATGACCTTCGGCGCATTCGTCATCCCAATGATCCACGTCGCAATGCTCGTGCTCTATCTCGTCGCGGTGAATTCGATTCCGGCGCGGGCCGCCTGGGTACTGTTCATCGGGCTGCCGTCGTTTCTGGTACTGATCCGCTGGAGAGCACTCCCCATCTGGATCAATCGCCTCCTGAGCCGCGATCGGGAAGAAATCCTCATGAAAATGTCGGCGGTGACTCCATGACCTCTGCAATCGTCGTTCAGAATCTCGTCAAGCAATACGGCAGCAAAGAGGCGCTCTCCGGACTGACCTTCAGTGTGTCCGAGGGCTCGATTTATGGCTTGATCGGAGCGAATGGGGCGGGAAAGACGACGACGTTGTCGATTCTCGCCGGACTGCTTCGCGCGTCGAGCGGTGACGCGAGCATCTTTGGACAGACCGTCGGCTTTCACTCCGCGCAATTCGATTTACTCGATTATCTGACCGGACGCGAGATCCTCATTACACAGGGCCGGCTGCACGACGTTGCCCCCGCCGAGCTCAAACAGCGCGTCGGCGACCTGCTCGAGCTCTTCGACCTCCATCGCGCCGGCGAAAACTACATCTACGAATACTCGCAGGGAATGCGCCAGAAGCTCGGTCTGGCCATGGCGCTCGTGCATTCGCCGCGGGTGATCCTGCTCGACGAGCCGTTCGACGGACTCGACGCCACCGCCGTGTTCCGCCTCATCGAGACCTTGCGCTCGATGGTCCGCAACGGAAAAACCGTGCTCCTTACATCGCATGACCTCGCGCTCGTCGAGCGCATCTGCGACCGCGTCGGCGTGCTGCATGGCGGCCGCATCGAACGCGAGCTCGACCTGCAACCCCGGGACTCGCAATCAGCCCGCGACGACGGCTCCCTCGAATCGGCGCTCTGGAAAATCGTCGGCAGCCCCGATTACAGAGAACTGTCGTGGCTTTGAACACATCAAACATCGAAGGAACTCATCTGATGGAAGCAATACTCGATTCGAATCCGCCGGCTCCGAAGACCAATCACATCTTCGACATGCTCTTCAGCCCGATCCGCACGCTGCAGTCACTGAAAGAGGAGCCGAGGTATTTTTCGGCGCTGTTGATTGCGGCGCTTTATGCGACGGCATTGAGCTCGTGGATCGTGCAGCACATCGGCCTGACCAACATCCTGCAGAACACCATCCGCGCGACGCAGACCATCGACACGCAGACGATGCTTGCGAACATCCTGCGTTATCGCACCCAGATTCTCTGGACGCAGGCCATCTCGACATTTGCCGGGACGATCATTACCGCATACATGATCGCGCTCATCCTCTGGCTCGTCGTCACCATCGCCGGCGAGGAAGTGCGCCTGCGCAGCATCAACGCGGTCGTCGCGCACGTCATGCTCTTCTACGTCGCGATCAAGTACACGCTCTTCGCGCTATCGGTCGTGTTCAATCGCAACGCCGCGGCGGTCAATCTCAAGAACCCGCTGGCGACGAATGCCGCGTTCTTCTTCCACGCCAACTCGCAACTGCTGCAGCACGTCATGCGCTCGCTCGACGTGATCGTGCTGGCCGCGGTGGCGCTGATCATCATCGGCATCCGCGCGATGTCGCCGCGCATGTCCGCGGCCGTGGCCTCGCTCGTGGTGCTGATCCCCTGGTCGATTTACATCGTGAGCGTCGGCCTCCTCGCCACACCGTGAGACGGAGCGCGGGCGTCCCGCCCGCAGTCGTCGGGCGTCCCGCCCGGCGACGATCGGGGGATGGGGCGAGACGCGCTCCGAGACGCATGTCGGCGGCGGTAGCCTCGCTCGTGGTGGTGTTCCCCTGGTCGATTTACACCGTGAGCGTCGCCCTGCTCGCCGCTCCGAATTGATTGCGCGGGCGTCCCGCTCGGCGAGGGTTTCGCGATCGGGCGAGACGCCCGCTCGCTGCGGGCGAGACGCCCGCGCTCCGAGGCGCATGTCGGCGACTGTGGCCTCTCTCGTGATGGTGATCCCCTGGTCGATTTACGTCGTGAGGTCAGCCTGCTCGCGGAGCGCGGGCGTCCCGCCCGCAGTCGTCGGGCGTCTCGCCCGGCGACGATCCCGCGATCGGGCGAGACGCCCGCGCTCCGAGGCGCATGTCGGCGACTGTGGCCTCTCTCGTGATGGTGATCCCCTGGTCGATTTACGTCGTGAGCGTCGGCCTGCTCGCCGCTCCGAATTGCGCGGGCGTCCCACTCGGCGAGGGCTCCGCGATCGGGCGAGACGCCCGCTCGCTGCGGGCGAGACGCCCGCGCTCCGAGGCGCATGTCGGCTGCTGCGGCCTCGCTCGTGGTGGTGATCCCCTGGTCGATTTACATCGTGAGCGTCGGCCTGCTCGCCATTCCGCGATCGGGCGAGACGCCCGCTCGCTGCGGACGAGACGTCCGCGCTCCGAGGGGCCTACGTGCGCATCACGCCGGCGCGCTCGTATACCCGCGACTCGATGAACGTCTGCACCAGGTTTTGGTCGAGCAGGCCGTCCTTCATCTCCATCTGCAGGATGTCGAGCGCGCGCTCGGTGGAGATGGCGCGCTTGTAGGGGCGGTCGTTGGCGGTCAGCGCGTCGTAGATGTCCGACACCGTCATCATCCGCGACTGGATCGGGATGTCGGGCCCGCTCAGCTTGCGCGGGTAGCCGCGGCCGTTGAGCTTTTCGTGGTGCTTGTATGCGATGTCGGCGACGGACGAGAGGTCCTTCGTCCACGGGATCTTCTGCAGGAAGTTGAACGTGTGCGTGACGTGGCTCTCGATCTCGCCGCGCTCTTCCGCATCGAGATTCCCTTTGCGGATCGAGAGGATGCGCACCTCTTCGCTGGTCAGCATGCGCCGGCTTTCATTGCGCACATCGAGATAGTCGCGCTCCGCCAGTGACTGCAGATACTGGAACTCCCCTTCCGGCAGCACCGTCGGCTCGTTCGACTGGGTGATGAACGCGAAATCGTTCCGCAGTTCCGCGATGCGGTCCTTCGTCTCGCGATCGCAGCGGACCGCGAACTCGTCGTAGCCGTCGCGCCCGTTTTTCAGCAGGAACTCGAGCTTGCGCCGCGTCCCCTCCCCTTCCACCGACTTGATCACGAACTCGAAGCGCGAGCGGATCGTCTCCAGCTGCTGCGGATAGAGCTTCTTCTCCTTGATCAGCACCTGTTCGCGCACGCCGACCTTGCCGAAATCGTGCAGCAGCGATGCGTAGCGGATCTCGCGGATGTGATCGGAGGAGAAGTGAATGTCGCGGTACTGCCCGTGATCGATGCGATCGACCACCTTCGCCAGCTCCACCGTCAGATCGGCGACGCGGAACGAATGACCGGACGTGGTCGGATCGCGCTGTTCGATCGCCGTGACTGCCGCGGTGACGAAGCCTTCGAACAGGCGCTCGATCGATTCGTACAGCAGGTTGTTCTCGACCGCGACCGCCGCCTGGCCGGCGAGCGAGCGCATCACGTCGATGATCTCCTGATCGAACGGGATCACTTCGTGCGGCACGTTCTCCGCCGTCAGCTTCTTCGCCGCGCCGATCCGTTTGCGGTTGATCAGCTGCAGGACGCCGATCAGATCGCCGACATGATTCGTCATCGGAAAGACGAGCAGCGATTTCGTGAGGTAGCCGTTCTCCTGATCGAACGAACGGTTGATCGAGTACTCGGCGTCCTGCGGGAGGTTGTATGCGTCGTCGATGACCAGCGTCTCGCCGGTCAGCGCGACGTAGCCGGCGAGACTCTTCTTCGTGATCGGCAGCACGCGCTCTTCGAAGTCGACTTCGACCGAATCGTTCTGCGCGAGCTTCCAGCGGAGCACTTTGCCGCCGCCCATGTCGTCGAGGAGGTAGAGCGAGCCGGCGTCGGAGCGCGACAGCTCGCGCGCCTTCTTCAGGATCATCGTCAGCAGCACCTGGTGATCGCGCACGGTCGACAGCGCGACGCCGATGTTGCTCACTTCCTGCAGCTCGCGCGTCCGTTCGCTCAGCTGTTTCTCGAGCTGATCGGCGCGCAGTTTCTGAAAGAGAAACTGATACGCGCGCTTGACCGTGCTCAGCAACAATCCCGGCGACGGATCCTCGGGCAGATCGAGGTAAACGGTTTCATCGGTGAGCCACGAAGGCTGCTGCGTGAGGCCGACACCCAGCACCGCGGTGCGTGAATCAACGGAGAACGTCTGCCCGTTGTCGACCACCACCACGCGCAGTGCATTCGCGGGGCTGGTGGGGTGATCTTCGATGCGCGCGGGAGAGATCGAAGCGGCAATCAGCGCGTCTGAATAACGGCCGATCGGGAACGAGTCAGAGTAAAGCAGAGTGAGCGATTGCATCAGTTGATCCGAGTACAATGCGCCGCGCGCGAATCGCAATTATCGCACCGTTCGAAGGGTTGCGGAGATCTCGACAGGAGACGTGAAACGTGGCCGCATACACCACCGAAACAATCGATCCGAAATATCACGACGCGCTGGTTGCGTGGCAGAGAAAGCATTTCCCGGAGCTCGCATTCCTGGAAGAGAACTGGACGAAGTTCTACGCCACCCAGACGCCGTTCCAGCTCTACGCAAAAGTCGGCAAGCTGAACAACGAGAACATCGTCTTCGGACGGATGGCCGGCAAGCCGCGCTTCGAGAAGGCCGGAGAGATGGTGGGCAACATGTTCTATTCGGCGCGCGACATCGTGCGCGCCCAGGCCTCGACCGAGCTCGGCTCGATCCAGCAGCATCGCCTCACGCTCGAAGAAGCGCCGAACGATCAGATGAAGATGGCCACGCTTCGGATCATGGCCGAGGAGCTGCGGCACGCGTATCAGATGTTCTGGGTGCTCTCGCACGATCACTCGTGGAAGAAGCCCGGACATCCCGACATCGCGGTGGAGACGATGGACGAGCTGCTGTCGATGGAGATGGGCAATCACGTCCTCGACGCGTTCAACATCCCCTTCTCGAACTTCCTCGACAACGTCGTCTTCGCCACGGTGATCGATCTCGTCGGCAAGTATCAGCTCGAGATGCAGAAGGTCTTCTCGTATGCACCGATGGCGCGCTCGATGGGACCGATGCTTTCCGAGGAAGGGTTCCACATCGGGTCGGGCCGCGGATTTTTGCGCGAGCTCGCCGTCGGTGCGACGACCGATGCCGGCCGTTACTCCATCAACGACATTCAGAAGACGCTCAACGCGTGGATCCCGCGCGGCCTGGAGATGTTCGGCAACGAGCGCGGCGGCGCGACGGCGGTCGCATTCGGCTTCAAGGATCGCGACAACGGCACGGCGCAGAGCGAGTACTACAACGAAGTGCGTGAAGTGGTGGAGCTGGTGAACGTCGCGATCGCGCAGACGAAGGCGGGCGGCATCACCGCGCCCGATGCACGCAGCGTCGTCCGCGAAGTGCAGGACACCGGTGAGACGGTGCAGGGCGTGCGTCCCGACGATCTGCTGTTCGTGCCCGATGTGAAGTTCTATCGGAAGCGCGGCGCGGAAGACGTGGTGTTCATGCCGTACGACGTGCACGGCAATCTCATCACGCAGGACAACAAGCCGGTCTCCGGCGAGCAGTACCTCGCCTATCTCGCCACGGTGCTCCCCGACTACTTCCTGAAGACCAACGAGTTCGTGAAGTATCGCGAAGCGCTCCTCGGCCACGAGCGTCCCGAGCCCGGCAAAAGCTACGGATGGTGATCGAAAAGCTGAAATCTGAAACCTGAAACCTGAAAAAGGCAAGCCGGCGCGGCGTCCTGCGCCGGAACCTGAAACCTGAAAAGAGCAAGTTGCGCGGCTTTCTTCAGGTTTCAGGTTTCAGGTTTTCCTTCAGGTTTCAGGTTTCAGATTTCAGGTTTCAGATTTGCTACCTCCTCCACCGATGATCGTCGGCTGGCAGCGGGGTGATCCGCACGAAGCGCTCCTGAAACGCGAGTGGCTCGTTACGAACGGACTCGGCGGCTATGCCTCGGGGACACTCGCCGGCGCCTGCACGCGACGTTTTCATGGCCTCCTCATCGCCGCAATGCCTGCACCACTCGGGCGCGTGATGATGGTCAATCACTTCGAAGAGCAGCTCGTCACGCGCGAGCGGACGTGGCGGCTCAGCGCGGAGGAAAAAACCAACACGCTCCTCCCCGATCCCGGCTTTCTCGAAGAGTTCGTGCTCGAGAAAGGACTGCCGGTCTGGCGCTGGTCGGCCGGCGGCATCCGCTTCGAGAAACGGGTCGTGATGCCGCATCTGCAGAACACGACGTACATCGTCTATCGGCTGCTCGAAGCGCCGGAACCGGTGACGCTCGAGCTGCGCGTGTCGCTGCATTTCCGTCCGCACGAAGGTCTGCTCAACGAGCCGGTCTCCGAGCACTGGACGGTCACGGAGCACGACCACGGCATCGAGCTCACCGACTATCGCAACTACCCGCCGCTCCGTCTCCAATTCCTCGGCCACGGCGAATTGCACAAGGACGAGCAGACCTTCCCCGGCATCATCTACCGCATCGAAAAAGCGCGCGGCTACGAGTTCGAAGGGACGCTGTGGAGTCCCGGCACCATCCGCTTCACCATCGAGCCGGGTCACAACGCGGGGCTGATCGCATCCGTCGAGTCCTGGGACACGCTCAACGCGATGGATGCGGGCGACGCATGCATGGCGGAGCACGCCCGCCGCGATCGTCTGCTGTCGATCGCAAAAAACGCTGCGGCCGACGAGTTCTCCGCCCAACTCGTGCTCGCGGCCGATCAGTTTCTGATCTCGCCCCGCACGCGCTCCGCGGACGAAGCGCGCGCGTATGCGGCGGGCGACGATCCGCGCACGGTGATCGCCGGCTATCACTGGTTCACCGACTGGGGCCGCGACACGATGATCAGTCTCGAAGGACTGACCCTCGCCACCGGGCGGCATCGCGAAGCGGGCAACATCCTGCGCACGTTCGCCACGTACATCCGCGACGGACTGATTCCGAACCTGTTCCCCGAGGGGGAGCACGGCGGGCTGTATCACACGGCGGACGCCACGATGTGGTTCTTCCACGCGGTGCTGCGCTACATCCGCTACACGAACGATCGCGCCACGCTGCGCGCGCTGCTGCCGAAGATGATCGACATCATCGATCACCACCTGCGCGGCACGCGCTTCGGCATCCATGTCGATGCGAACGACGGACTGCTGTCGCAGGGCGCCGAGGGATATCAGCTGACGTGGATGGATGCGAAAGTCGGCGACTGGGTGGTGACGCCGCGGCGCGGCAAGGCGGTGGAGATCAACGCGCTCTGGTACAACGCGCTCTGCATCCTCGCCGATTTTCTGCGCGAGGAAGGCGATGCGAATTCGGAGCGCATGCACGACTACGCGACGCGCGTGCGCGAATCGTTCAACCAGCGCTTCTGGTACGAAGAAGGTCAATATCTTTACGATGTGCTGGACATGAACGATCCGGCGCTCCGGCCGAATCAGATCTTCGCCATCTCCCTCGATCATCCGGTGCTCGATGAATCGAAGTGGGCGCGGATCGTTGGCATCGTGCAGGAGAAATTGCTCACGCCGTACGGACTGCGCTCGCTGTCGCAGGATCATCCCGATTACAAGAAGGCATACGACGGCGACCTGCGCGCGCGCGATGCGGCGTATCACCAGGGCACGGTGTGGGGCTGGCTCATCGGTCCGTTCATCGATGCGTGGCGGAAGGTGCATCCGGACGGCGATGCGTCGCAGTTCCTGCAGGCGTTTCCGGAGCACATGGAGCACGCGTGCATCGGCACGATCGCCGAGGTGTTCGACGCGGAAGCGCCGTATCAACCGCGAGGATGTGCGGCGCAGGCGTGGAGCGTGGCGGAAGTTCTGCGCACGCTGGTTTCGCTACGAAACGCGCGTGTCGCCCCAGAACGGAGTGGCGTCGACCATGCGGCGGATCGCGACGAGCAGCGTCGGGTCCTTGCGTAACCGCGTCCGCACACCGCGCGCGAATCGCACATCGCCTTCATCGTCGAGCTGCGCGAGCCACGCATCGACATCGCCATTGAACACGCGCACGAGCACGTGGTAGCGAAGGAAATCGGTGAGCGGCGTGCCGATCGCGCGCGGCATCGGGACGACATTGGACGGACGTTTTCGGCGACGACGCACGGCGCGAGTGGCGATCGTCGTCACGTGCTCGATGTCATCACCGCGCCGCTCGATGGTGCATTCGATGCGCGCGATGCGCAGCTTCATGCGCGCCGCGCGGATGGTCGCGCCGGGCTCGAATCCGCGCCACGGACGGCGCGAAATGCGTCGCTGCAAAACACGCCTGCGGCTCCCCGGAACGAGGACGACGAGAACGTATAAGTTCCTTAGTACCCGTGTTTTGACTCCTATACGCGTCAAAGTGCCTTCTCCTCATAGGAGTGTGCGCAGAAAGCCGAAACCCTACCGGTAGGATCGTGGTAAGTTCGACTCAATTCCACGAAACTCGCATGATCACGACCGGTTCCGCGCCCCACTTCGATGAGCGTCAGTTCGAGGCGCTCTATCACGAACATTTCGGATTTCTCGTCGCTGTGGCGATCCAGAAGTTCCGCGTGCCGGAGTCGGACGCGGAGACGCTGGCGCACGAGGTCTTCCTCTCGTATCTGAAAGATCCGCTGCATGTGCGCGATCTGAACAAGTGGCTCCTCGGCGCGATCTGTCATGCGAGCCGGTACTACTGGCGGCTGAACAATCGGCTGTCGCCGGATGTCGAGGTGGAGCTCGAGCGCATCGATCCGTCGACGCTGAATATTCTGGAGAGTCTCCCGAACCAGATCGCCGCGCGCGAGGCGCTGGAGTGCCTCTCGCCGCGATACCAGGAGATCCTTCGCCTCCGCTTTTTCGAAGGACTCAGCGTGCCCGAGCTCGCCGCACGCCTCGGCGTGAAGAAGAAGTCCGCCGCGAAGCTGCTGACGAAATGCCTCCGCCGCGCGGAGACGCTGTACGTGCGCAAAGGGCGGCGGCGATTGAGACGACGATGAGCGATAAGGTGGTGTCGTTCGAGCGCGCGCACCGCCGGCCCGATCCGGCACGCGTGCAGGAGTTCGCCGAAACCGCGCGGCGGCTGCAGCGCGAACGGCAGGAGTCCGTCGATGTGGTGACGCGCGCCTTGCGCGAGACGCCCAGCGAGGAGTGGCCGCGACTGGCGACCCGTCCCGAGCTTCGCAATTCCGGTGCGTTGAACCGGCTCGAAGCGGAGGTGTCGTCGCGGCTGGAGAAGGAGCCGCAGGAAGCGCTCCTGATCTCCGATCTCGCGGCGTCGATCGCGGAGACATTGCCGCCCGATTCGTATCCTGCGGTGGTGCTCGCGCAACTGCGCGCGCATGCGTGGAAGGACCGCGCGCAGGCGCTGGCGTATATCGGGAGGTATCCCGAAGCGCTGGAGGCGCTCGATCGCGCGGAGCAGCAGCTGACGTTCGGGTCGCTGGCGCATGATCGGGCAATCGTGCGGTATGTGCGGGCGCTGACGCTGCAGAAGGTGAATCGGTTCGAGGAATCGCGGGCGATGCTCGCGGAATGCGCGCAGATCTTTCGCGATCATGGCGATGCACGGCTGCAACTCTTCTGCGGCATCGCACAAGGCATTCAGCTTTTTCGCGAGCGTGCGTTTCGGGATGCCTACGACGTATTCGCACCACTTCTGAGCGTCGCGCGACAACTGAAAGACATCGAGACGGAAGCGCGCGTTCAGAACAATCTCGGACATTGCGCAGCGGAGCTGGGCGATTTCACCGCGGCGAATGTCCATCTCTCGCAAGCCACCGCGGCGTTTACGGAGCTCGGGCGGACGTTCGAAGCGATACGAACGGAGATGACATTCGGGCGACTCCTCGTCAACCGAGGTGCGGTCGCAATGGGAATGCAGCGGCTGCATGATGCGAGGAGATCGTTCCTGATGCATGAGATGGTGGAAGACGCCGGCATGTGCGGATTGGAACTGGTCGAGCTGTATCTCATTTCGGAAGACGTCGCCGAGGCAGTACGGCTGGCGCGCGAGATCGCACAGCAGTTCCTCACGGCAGGACTCAACGAACGAGCACAGGTCGCTCTCGGCTATCTGAATGAGGCATTGACCGCGCATCTCCCATCAATCGAAACGGTCCGGCACGTGCGCAGCTACATCGCCGCTCTTCGAGACGATCCAACCCGCGAATTCGCCGCAATGTGAGTCACCAGTGGAGAGCGCGGGCGTCGTCGAGACCGATCACCCGCGCCTCCCTGATTCTTATGGTTTTGGCTCCGACATCTGGTCCCCCGTCACGATCGTGACGAGGCGCTTGATCAGCTTCACGATCCGGCTGCGACCGATCCCCTCCCGCGACGGGAAATCGAGCAGCGAAGCGTGCGCGGTGGACGCGCTCAGAAGAACGGCAAGAACTGCAACGGCGGAAAAACGGCGCATAACCCCTCCTGTACCGGCTAAGCCGGCGATGTTTTTTGGGAGGGGCCCCTCTTCGTCAGGCAGAGTGACACAAAAGCGACTTATGCCCCCGCGAGAAGCGGCAAGATAATGCGCAGGAGCCGCAGGATGCGCTGCTGATCTCCGATCTGGCAGCGTCGATCGCGGAGACCCTCCCGCCCGATTCGTATCCGGCTGTGGTGCTTGCGCAACTGCGCGTGCATGCGTGGAAGGATCGCGGCCAGGCGCTGGCGTATATCGGCGGGTAGGCCACTGCGCGGGAGAGCTGGGCGATTTCGCGGCGGCGAATATTCACCTCTCGCGGGCAGTCAGTCATTTCGTCGACCTCGGCAAACCGATCAACGAAAACCGTTCGCTACGTCCGCGATTTTCTGGAGAGGCTGCGCAGCGATCCAGCCTTGGAATTCGCCGCGATGTGAGCCGGCGTTCGAGCCGCCGGCTCACGGCGAATCACGGTTTCGGATCCGACATCTGATCTCCCGTCACGATCGTGACGAGGCGCTTGATCAGCTTCACGATCCTGCTGCGTCCGATCACCTCCCGCGACGGAAAGTCGATCAACGAAGCGTGCGCGGTGGACGCACTCAGAAGAACGGCAAGAACTGCAACTGCGGAAAAACGGCGCATAACCCCTCCTGTACCGGCTCAGCCGGCGATGTTTTGTGGGATGGCCCCCTCTTCGTCAGGCAGAGTGACACAAAAGCGACTTATGCCCCGGCGAGATGCGGCAGGATAATGCGCAGATGGTAATCAGGCAGGCCCGCGCCGATGATTGCGCCCACCTCGCCACGCTCCGTCACGCGCTCTGGCCGGACGGCACGGTTGCCGAGCATCAGGCCGAACTAGAGGCGGTTCTCGACGGCGCCTGGTCGAGATCTACCCGTACATGATTTTCGTAGCCGAAGATGAACGCGGTCTGCCCGCCGGCTTCGCCGAGGTCACGCTTCGCTCGCGCGCGGACGGATGCGATCCGCTGCAACCGGTCGGCTATCTCGAGGGCTGGTACGTCGCCGAGCCTCATCGCCGCACAGGCCGCGGCCGCGATCTACTTCGAGCCTCCGAGCAATGGGCGCGAGCACAGGGCTGCTCCGAAATGGCCTCGGACACGTGGCTCGATAACGATGTTTCGCAGCAGGTGCACCAGGCGCTCGGCTTCGAAGTCGTCGACCGCGTCGTGCACTTCAGGAAGCGGCTCGTTAGCTCGGATCGCGCCAGCTGATTACTTGTGCCTCACCCTTCGTTGCGTTACTGATTGCCCGTCGTAACGGTGGCAGTAACAATCGCAAATCGGCCAAGCGTGTAGTGCGACCGCGCAGAAGTCGCCAATCAACACATTCGTCGACGAGCAGCCTCATTCGCTGTAAGCCAGCACGCGGGCTTTTGTTTCTTCCAGAAACGAGATGACTTGCTCACGGCTCACCGAAGGGAAGCCCTCCATACGCGCGTTCCCTGGAACACGGGCGCACCGCTCATCACGCTCGGGTCTGCTGAAATAGCGGAGCTGTTCTGCGCGAGCAGACGTGAAGCAAGTTCGGCCCGTTCATGCTCCGAAAGCTGAAGAGCATCATTCAGGAGTGAGCTGGCATCGCGCGTCATGCCCCGCCAGTTAGCGTATGGCAGGTTCAAGACCGCGTTGCTCACTCGGGCGCACGATCGCTGCCGCGCGCAGCAGCGGCGATATCGAAAGCGAAGCGCGCATTCAGAGCAATCTCGCGCACGCCGCGGTCTACCTGGTGACCGCACGCGGCGAACGTGCATCTGTCGGAGGCGATCGCGCGATTCGTCGATCTCGGCAAGCGCGTCGAGGCGATTCGCACGGAGCTCTCCGGCGGTCGTCTCCTGCTCGCTCGTGGTCAGTTGGCCTCAGCATTCAGCGACTGTACGAAGCGCGGCGTTCGTTCCTGATGCATGGCATGGTCGAAGAAGCAGGACTGTGTGGATTGGAGATTGTCGAAGCGCTGCTGCAGATCGGATCGAACGAAGATGCGGCTCACCTTGCGCAGGAGATCCTCGACGAGCTCCGCGACATCGCATTCAACGACCGCGCGTTGTCGGCGCTCGCGTTCTCAACGATGCCGCACAAGCGAGCCGCGCCTCGGCCGAGGTCGCGCGGCATGTCCGCGGCTACATCGATTCACTACGCGAGAATCCGACCCGCGAGTTCGTCGCGTTGTAGGAGAGCGGCACAGCGCCGCCCTCCCCAATCGGCGTTTACGGTTTCGGCTCCGACAATCCGTCCCCCGTCACGATCGTGACGAGCCGCTTGATCAGCTTCACGATCCGGCTTCGTCCGATCCCTTCCCGCGACGGGAAGTCGATCAACGAAGCGTGCGCGGTGGACGCGCTCAGAAGAACGGCAAGAACTGCAACTGCGGAAAAACGGCGCATAACCCCTCCTGTACCGGCTAGCCGGCGACGTTTTGTGGGATGGGCCCCCTCTTCGTCAGGCAGAGTGACACAAAAGCGACTTATGCCCCGGCGAGAAGCGGCAGGATAATGCGCAGATGGTAGTCGCTTCGCTCGGCGCGCCGATGGATGCGATCCGCTGCAGCCGGTCGGCTATCTCGAAGGCTGGTACGTTGCCGAGCAGCATCGCCGCACGGGCCGCGGCCGCGATCTACTCCGAGCGTCCGAGCAATGGGCGCGAGAACAGGGCTGCTCCGAAATGGCCTCGGACACGTGGCTCGATAACGACGTTTCGCAGCAGGTGCATCAGGCGCTCGGCTTCGAAGTCGTCGATCGTGTCGTGCACTTCAGGAAGCGGCTGGGGGCGTATTAGGGCGATTAAATCGCACTCACTGCACGATGCTCAGTTGCTCGTGCGTCGCCAGACTCTCAACGATGGATGCGATTTGTGAGGGTGTCATCACCTTCCGGACAAAACTTCAAACCACTCTCCAGGAGCGTCATCCGGGCGGCTCGCACCAATGACGACAACCACAGAGCTCGTTTCTTTCAAGGCCGCATTTAGTGCGATGTAGTCAGCGGTAATCGATCCGGCAGGCACGTCAACAATAACGACAGCGAAGTCGTGTTCCTCCAGCAACGCTTTTGCTTTTCCATAGTCAGAGGCCGCTTCCGCAGCCAATTGATGGCGAATGAGCTCTTGAAGCAACTGTCCACGCCATGCAGTGTCCATGCTGGCCAGCAGGACCCGGGCCGGCCTGCCATGGGTCAGCTTAGCGGCGAGATAATCAGCAGCTTCAATCGCAGATGAGAAACCATCTCTGGTCCTTCACCATAGCCCGCGACTTCAAGAGACACGCCGAAGCCGAGGCGTGGCCGCCATTCAATCACAGACATATAGTTTTCAAATTGCACATCCACATACCAATTTCCTGAAGGATTCTGTGGCGCATCTACTGAAAGTTCAGCGCCAGGCAACCGCTGTGAAATGTGGCGGGATAGTTCTTCGATAGGTTCTAGCGATCCCATACGCCCCTTCGTCGGCTCCAGGTTTGCTCATCAGACAACCGGTGTGGCGCCGGCGACCTCGCCGGCGGGTCCGGATCCGCCGCCGAGTCGGCGGCGCCACACATGATGAACTTCGCCGTTCGGAACATTGGTAAGTTCATCTTCTACTTGGGTCAACGTTGAAGCGAGCAACTCTCGCGCCTCATCAGCATTGGCTGCCGGGGTGCAGCGCGGCCGTACTTACGAGGGCCTTTGCCGCGCAGGTGAACCTCTAATCCGGCAGTCTGACCGTGCCGTGCATACTCGAATTCCAGGCCCTCACTTCTTCCCCCACGCCGCCCACAAATCCGTGATGTCGAAGTACACCGTGTGCTGCGCGTGATCGGGGAGCTCGATCGTAATGATGTCGTAATGCCGATCGTTCTGATGCGCCACGGCAAACTTCAAACGGCGGAAGCGACCGAAGCGGTCGTACAGCCAATTGTTCTCGAAATCGACCTCATCGCCCTGCGCCGGCACCGGCACTGCGGTCTCGGTCGAATCGCCGTAGCGGTCCTGGAGCGCGGACGCGGCAACGGGCGCGGGGGCGGCGGGAGGCGCGGCAGGCGGAGGGGGCGGCGCGGACGTGCACGCAATACCCAGCAGCAACAGCACGGCAAGCGATCGGGTCATCGTTTCTCCTGAGCGAGATCTTCGTAGAGGCGGAGGTACGTCTCATAGCGCGCGGCATCGATCTCGCCGCGCCCGACACGCTCCTTCACCTCGCAGTCGGGTTCATGCACATGGCTACAGTCCGTGAAGCGGCAAGACTCGGACGGCTCGTCGAACTCGGGAAAATAATCGCGCAATGAGCCGCGATCGAGATCCCACAAGCCGAACTCGCGAATGCCGGGCGTATCGATCAGATACGTCCCGCCGCCGAAATCGTACAGCGTCGACGCCGTCGTCGTATGCCGGCCTGTACCGCGGCGATGCAACGTATTCGTCGAGATCTGCAGCCGCTGATCGAGCACGTTGAGGATCGACGACTTCCCCACTCCGCTGTGACCGACCAGCGCCGTCGTCTTCCCTTCCGCATGCGACCGCAGCTCATCGAGTCCCTGACCCGTGCGCGTCGAGCACGCGATCACCGGCACCTGCAATCGCCGGTACACATCGAGCCGCGCCAACTCCTCGCTCGCGTCCTCGAGCAGATCGACTTTGTTCACGCAGACCACCGGCTGCGCGCCGCCGCGCTGAATCGCGATCAGATAGCGGTCGATCAATCGGGGACGCAGCGGCGGCGCCTTCACCGACACCACGTGCACCACGACGTCGATGTTCGCGGCGATCAATCTCTGCATGTGCGGCCGCAGCGGATCGGGGCGGGCGAGCACCGAATGCCGCGGAAGGATCGATTCGAGGCGCCAAGCACCTGCTTCACCCGCCACCGTGATCCGATCGCCGACCGCCAGCGCGCTCTTCTGTTTCACCGCGATGCCGGACGGCACGACGACATCGATCTCCTGCTCGCGATAAACCGCGCGGCATCGCGCGCTGCCGACGTAGATTACGATGGCAGCGTCCGCCGGCTCTGAAGCCGGCGCCGCACCATCGGAAAGCAACTCGTCCCAGCTTCCCCCGGGGCGTTCATGGCTGTGCCGCAACTGCTTGCCGCGTTTCATGTTCTTGTAGAATACGTCCGGTCTTAATCAACGCAATTTAGGCGGCACGCTGCATCGCCGGAATCGGAGGGCGACGATGTCGATGGTGGAAAAGCCGTTCGTCCTGCTGGTCGACGACAACGAAGCAACCTGCACCCTCATCACGGCGATCCTGCAAAAGGAATTCACGACCGATACCGCCAGCGACGGCGCCGAGGCCGTCGAAAAACTGAAGACGAAACAGTATGCCGTCATCCTGCTCGACATCCGGATGCCGACGTTCGACGGCTACGGCGTCCTCGATTACCTCACCGCCAATCGCCCCGAGGCGCTGAAGAGCGTGATCGTCGTGACGGCGTCGCTGAGCAATCGCGAGCTCGCGCGCATGAAGCAGTACGACGTGTTCGGCATGATCGCCAAGCCGTTCGATGTCGAGGTCCTGCTCGCTGCGGTGAAGCAATGCGCGGGACTGGGCGACGGCTCGTCCCGCGGCAGCGCATTCTTCAACAGCACGATGGTGTTGCTGCTGGCGGATCTGCTTCAAAAGCGGTTGATGTAGAGCGCGAACAGCGGCGATCCGGCGATCACCGTCGCAATCGCCATCGCGCCGAGCGAGCCGCGGCCGCGGATCTCCGCACACGCCCGTACGAGCTCCGCCAGCTCCAGCGGCTCGAACGGCTTACGCACGATCCCGTGCACGATGCGTGCGTCGAGCTCGGCAATGGTCGAGTGATCCGCGCCGGTGATCACCAGGACCACCGGCCGCGTCTCTTCATCCATCTCCTTCAGCACGTCGAAGCCGTTCATCTGCGGCATCAACAGATCGAGCAGCACCACTGCGTACTCGCGCGTGCGCATGAGCTCGAGCGCCTGGCGGCCGTCGTCAGCGCAATCGACTTCGAGCGATTCGTGCACGAGCACCGAGGTGAGGAGCTCGCGAATCAGCGGATCGTCGTCGACGATGAGCACGCGCTTCTGCATCAGCGCACTCCCTCGGCGAACGGAATGATCGGATCGAAATCCACCGGTAAGTCCTTGGCCGCTTCGAGAGCAGCGTGGAGCTCGGCAGGCATCTTGTCGTACTTCGCGAACCACGCCTCGGCCCGGCCGCGATCTCCAGTCGCTTCGATCTCCAGCAACTCTTTCGCCAGCGCAGCGATCGCGTCCGGCATCTTGTCGAATGCGATCTCGTACTGACCGGCGGCGTTGCGCGAGATCGCGCCGCGCTCGTGCAGGAAGTTGAACTCCATCATCTCCGCGCGGCCGTGCGCCTCAGCCACGCCGAAGCGGACCGTGCGGAAGATGCTCGCGACATACGACGCGTAGTACTCGTTGAGCCGGTTCTTCGGCAGCGCGTCGTGATCGACGAGCCACTTCAGTCCGTACATGCCGGTGATGTCGGCCTTCGCTTCTTCGAGTGCGGAGAACGCCGGTCCGATCGCGGCGCGAATGTCAACCTGTTGACCATTCTGCCGCGAGTACGCGGGACCGAGTCCGTGACAGATCTCGTGCATCATCACGTCGGTCAGCATGCCCTCGGGCGATGCGATCGCGGCCTGATCGGCGCGCATCACGCGCTTCGCCACCGGCAGGATGACGTACGCCACGCGCGCGTCCATGTAGTTCTTGAAGAAGATCTTCTTGCTGCCGACTTTCTCGTGAATGCGCGGATCGTTCGGCAGGTTGTCGGCGGCGGCCTGGTAGCCGTGGCGCAGATCGCCGGCCCGATACGGCGTGTCCATCACTTCCATCGGTGATGCGTGTCCGTGCTTCGACGGCCGGTCTTCCGGCGCGAGCGGCAGCGCATCCTGGATGTCGGCGACGTATTTCTGGAAGACCGCGAGCTTCTTGCTCTCCGATTCGTTGCGCACCATCACGGCTGCGCCGTACGACGTCTTCACGCCGAGGAGGTCGTCGAGGTAGGTCTCGTAGGGCGCGAAGATGATGTCGATCTTCGGGTCCTTCATCTCGCCGACCCACACCAGGTCGCTCGGGTAGTAGTTGTCGTCGAGCAGCGCCTTCGCGCGGAGGCGGAGGTACTTGGCGAACGTCTTGTCGGGCGTGGCCGCGGCGGCGTTGCGCACATGCGCGGCGGCGCTGACGAGCCAGCGGTGGTACTTCACGTGATACGGCGTGGTCTTCAGCTTCAGCGGATCACGGCTCACGAGCTCGACGACGGTGCGCTCGTCGTAGATCGCCTTCTTCTGCTCCGGATGCGCTTTCACGTACGCCTCGAGGTCGTCGCGCGTGAGGCCCTGCGGATAGAGCGCGCGGCCGGGCGGCATCGGCTCGCTGCCGTAGAACGGCTTGTTCTCGTTGATCTGATCGAAGCGGCTGCCGTTGATCCAGATGTAGTGATGCAGCGCGGGATTCGCCTTGACGGTCTGGTGATAGAGGTCGATGTCGGCCGGGTTGTTCTGATGCCAGTAGATCTGCTCGAGGTCGCGCGAGGCGGCGATCAGTTCGTTGACGACGGTGCGCTCCTTCGGCGAGAGATCGTCGAAGGAGTACGACATGTCGACCTTCT
>DATEZA010000260.1:0-2070 GCA_035255945.1 Thermoanaerobaculia bacterium | reverse complement strand
GACCGACATCGCCATGCCGGAAATGGACGGCTACGCCTTCACGCGCGCGCTGCGCGAACGTGCGTACGGCCGCGATATCAAGGTCGTGGCGCTGTCGGCATTCCCCGCCACCCCCGAGCGCGCCAGCGGCTTCGACGCGTATCTCTCGAAACCGATCGATCCGTTCCGCCTCGTCGATGAGATCGCGCGCATCGCGTTGCCCGCGACGGCCTGACTTCTTTTTCATTCGAGAAAGGTGACGCCGATGAACATTTCATGGTTCAACATCGGTACGTTTTCGTCGTTCCTGATTTTCCCCCTTCGTCTGCTGGTCGGGCTTTTTCTCGCGGTGGCCGTCTACCGCAACGGCAGGCGGCGCGAGGCGCTCGAGTACCGGATTCCGCCGATCGTCTGGGCAGCGCTCGTGCTCGTCGAACCGGCGGTCGGCCTCTTCGTCTACTGGTTCGTCAACCGTGACGCGCCGTACTCCGAGCTCGCCGGCGACGACGTCTGATCAACCTTCCGCGCCTGCTCCCGTAGTACGGTAGCGGTCCAAATCGTTCCGAACGGAGAAGCTATGCTCGAACTGCGCGTCGAAGGTCTGTCGAAAACGTACCCGAACGGCGTCAAGGCGCTGCAGGATGTATCGCTCACGATTCCTACCGGCATGTTCGGGCTGCTCGGGCCGAACGGCGCGGGCAAGTCGACGCTGATGCGGACCTTCGCCACGCTGCAGGAGGCCGACTCCGGCTCGATTGCGCTCGGCGACATCGACGTCCTTCGCGACAAAGACAAAGTGCGGCGGCTGCTCGGATATCTGCCGCAGGAGTTCGGCGTCTATCCGAGGATTACGGCCGAGGGCATGCTGAATCATTTTGCGGTGCTGAAGGGGATCGCCAGCGCGCGCGAGCGGCGCGACATCGTCAACGCGCTGCTGCAACGCACGAATCTTTACGACGCGCGCAAACAGAATCTCAGCACCTTCTCCGGCGGCATGCGGCAGCGATTCGGAATCGCGCAGGCGCTGCTCGGCAATCCGAAACTGATCATCGTCGACGAGCCGACCGCGGGGCTCGATCCCGAGGAGCGAGTGCGGTTTCACAACCTGCTGGCGGAGATCGGCGAGAACGTCGTGGTCATCCTCTCCACGCATATCGTCGAAGACGTCAGCGATCTCTGCTCGCAGATGGCCATCATCTCCGGCGGCCGCGTGCTGATGAGCGGCGATCCGCAGGCGGCCGTGCGCGCGCTGAACGGAAAAGTGTGGCGGCGCGTGATCGGCAAGCAGGAACTGGAAGACTTCCAGAGCCGCTACACCGTCATCTCCACGAAGCTCGTCAGCGGACGGACGGTCATTCATGTAGTGAACGATATTCAGCCCGATGCGACGTTCGAGCCGATCCCCGCGTCGCTCGAAGACGTCTACTTCCACTACTCGAAACGCGACACGCATCAACAGGCAGAGGCGGCCTGACGATGAGTTGGGAAATCGTCAAGTTCGAGCTGAAGTACCACCTTCGGCAGCCGCTGTTCTACATCCTTTTCGTCATTTTCTTTTTCATGACGTTCGGCGCCGTGACCTCGGACGCCGTACAGATCGGCGGCGCGCTCGGCAACGTCAATCGCAATGCGCCGTTCGTGATCATGCAGATGCTGCTGGTGATGTCGATCTTCGGCGTGCTGACCACGACCGCGTATGTCGCCAGCGCCATCAATCGCGACTTCGAATACAACACCGACTCGCTGTTCTTCTCGTCGCCGGTGAAGAAGAGCCAGTATCTCTTCGGCCGCTTCACCGCGGCGTTCATCGTCTCCAGCCTGGTCTACCTCGGCGTGGTGACGGCGATCATGATCGGCTCGTTCATGCCGTGGCTGGACAAAGAGCGGCTCGGAGCGTTTGCGTTAAAACCGTACGTCTTCTCGTACTTCGTGCTGATCCTGCCGAACCTTTTCCTCTTCGCGGCGATCTTCTTCGCCGTCGCGGCGCTGACGCGCAGCCTCATGGCCACGTACACCTCGGTGGCCGCGTTCTACGTCGCGTACGTCGTCTCGCGCGTTTCGCTGCGCGACCTCGAAAGCGAAAAGATCGGC
>DATEZA010000259.1:0-8446 GCA_035255945.1 Thermoanaerobaculia bacterium | reverse complement strand
CCGCCCGCCATTTCGGTGTCTTCGAGCAGATATGCGATGCGGAGCGGCGTCATTTCTCGAATTGGAGCAGGCGATACCCGTACGTGCCGATGCGATACGACTCGGCGTAGCGCGTGCCGCTGTCGATGAGGTCGGTGATCTGTTCGTCAGAGATCTCGAGATCGGTTTTCAACGCGTTGCGATGTTTGGCGATGAGTGCCGACACGTACGTGATCGTCGGCGCCGCCTGCGCCGTCAGGTCGAGCTCCTCAGTCTTTCGAAAACCGTGCGTTGTTGCTGCGGCGAGAAAGTCGGCGAGACGATGCAGCGTGCCTTCGTTCGCGATCGTGAATTCATCGAGCACGATGATGTGATCCGTCAGCTTCGCCGCTTTCGCGAAGAGCGTCTGCGAATCGATGTACTGCGACGATTCCTGGAAGATCACCGCATCGAAGCGCTCGTTCGTGAGGTTTTCGAATGCGATGCAGCGCGCATTCAACGATGGCTCGAGCAGCGCGATCTGTTTTTCGTCCGGCGTGATGCCGAGGACGTCGTAGCCGAGCGATGTCAGACGGGCGAGGGTGGTGCCGAGGCCGGTGCCGACGTCGAGGAGGCGGGCGGGAGGTTGCGGGAGGCGCGCGAGCAGCAATTCAGTCGAGCGCTCCTGCGCAATTGCGAGTGATTCGTCCGGATTGGCGAAGAGGCCGTAGTGCAGGTACGACACCGATCCCTGTTCGAGTGTCAGGACATGCATGAAGACATTGAGTGGATAGTAGAAGTCACGGTACGGCAGGGACATTGGCGCGCACGATACACTTTTCGCGTGCGCCTTCACTACGATCCGAATGGGTTTCGCGAGCAGTACATTTCTGGGGATCCGTTCCCGCACATCGTGATGGACGGCCTCTTCGACGACGCCGATCTCGACACGG
Source organism: Thermoanaerobaculia bacterium (assembly GCA_035255945.1). Classification (GTDB taxonomy): domain Bacteria; phylum Acidobacteriota; class Thermoanaerobaculia; order Gp7-AA8; family Gp7-AA8; genus JAJPHC01. Next base: position 7,535 of record DATEZA010000259.1, on the reverse strand, counting down.
TGCTGGCGGAGTTTCCGTCGCCCGATGAGACGAAGTGGATGCGCTTCGACAACCCGCAGGAGAAAAAGCTCGGCTTCTTCTACGCGACGAGCACGATCGGCGACACGGTGCGCCGCTTTCTCGATGCGATGAACTCGTTCGAGATGCTGCTGTTCCTCGAAGCGCTCACCGGCATCGAGGGGCTGATTCCCGATCCGTACTTCGGCGGCGGCGGACTGCATCAGATCGAGCCGGGCGGATTCCTGAAGATCCACGCCGACTTCAACGTCCACCCGAAGCTGCATCTCGATCGCCGGCTCAACATGCTGATCTACATGAACAAGGATTGGCGCGAGGAGTACGGCGGCCACCTCGAGCTGTGGGATGCGGAGATGCGCTCGTGCCGCAAACGGATCCTGCCGCTGTTCAATCGCACGGTCGTGTTCTCGACCAGCGATCGTTCGTATCACGGGCATCCGCATCCATTGACGTCGCCCGCGGGCGTGACGCGCAAGTCGGTGTCGCTCTACTACTACACCGCGGGGCGGCCGGAGTCGGAGAGGTCGGCGCCCCACGACACGATTTTTGTGTAGGGCAACCTCTCAGGTTGCCGGGTTTTTTGGGACCCGGGGGGACAAGCTGAGAGCTTGTCCTACACTGGGTTTTGGGCGGTGACGTAGTAGCCGGAGGGGAGCACGTCGTCCTTCGAATACGCGTAGCGCACGTGATCGAGCGCGCGCAGCAGGTCGTCGCGTCCGTTCGTGGAGACGACTTCCTGCGGCTCGATCGACACGACTTCCCAGCCGGCGATCGTCAGCATCTCTTCGATCGTGCGTTTCGTGAAGAAGCGCAGATGGCCGACGCACGTCAGGCCCATGTAGACGTAGTCGAAGCGGCCGTGCAGGAGGTCGTTGATCACGGACGCGTTCGCGACGTTCGGCAACGACAGCAACAACTTTCCGCCGGGCGCGGCGATCTTGCGCAGGTCGGAGAGGAACGACCACGGTTCGTCGAGATGCTCGACGATGTCGCCGCCGATGATCCAGTCGAACTTCTCGCGGATCAGCGCGACGATCTCGCGCACGTCGCCGCAGAAGACGTTGTCGATCCGTTTGCGGGCGATGGCGGCGGCGCGCTGATCGAGCTCGATGCCGACGACGCGGCACTTCTGCCGTTTCTTCAATGCTTCGCCGAGCGGGGCTTCGCCGCAGCCGAATTCGAGGATCGATTTCGCGTCGGTGCCGATGCGTGCGAGCAGATCGAGCCGCGCCTGGCCGCGCAGCGAGCTCCAGCGATGCACGTAATCGTTCGCGGAGATCGCCACCTCCAGTCCGGCCAGCGCGCGTCGCGGCACGTCGTCCGCTTCTTCGAGGAACGCGGTGGGGCAGAGATAGATCGCCGGATCGGACCGGTCCCACTTCATCTTCTCGATGTCGTCGGTGCGCTTCTGCATGTCGGCGACGACATCCTGCAATTCGCGCAACGTCAGATATTGCGACGGCGGAAGGCGCAGCTGTTTTTCGTACTGCGCGACGTTCGATACCGGCACCGCCGCGGCCGCGCCGGTCGCATCGAGCACGTCCGACAGGCGCGCTGCGAGATTGATCGGCGGCACGACGAGCGGATCGGTCACGACGAGCACGTCGTCGCTCTCCACATCCGCCGCGGCGAGCGACGCCGGCTCTTCCGGATCGTAGAAAAACAGCTCGCCGCCGCCGGCGCGCAGCAGCATCTGCGTCTGCCAGGAAGCGTAGCGCTCCTCGATCGCAGGATGATCGAATCGGGGGTAAAGAATCGAGGACCGGCCGGACATTTGGCGCGCAATAGTAAACTCACTCGATGCGAAAGTTGTTCGCCGTCGTTGTCGTGTTGAGCGTGATTGGTTGCGGGAAAAACAACACCGCGACCAGCACTCCGAAGAAGGCTGTTCATCCCCCGCAGACGACCACCCAGCCCGCGGACTTGCGCAACGTCAGCATCAAACGGACGTTACCGCTCGACTTCGACGTGCTGGAGCGTTCGGCGATGGGCGCGCGGCTCGGCACCGACGGCAACGTGTACGAGTCGCAGGAGGTGTTCAGCCCGGGCCAGCCGGTGTACGTCACGATGTGGCTCAAGGAATCGCCCGGCGGACTGCAGACGAGCGCGATGGTGACGAACGCGAAAGGGGAGCGCGTCGCCTGGCCGCTGAAACAGATGAACGGCGCGAAGGTGGCGACGCTGAAAATCGACACGGCGAAATTCGCGCCGGGCGAGTACAAGGTCGAGTGCCTGTGGGGAATGAATCCCGTTCGCGACTACACGTTCAAGATCGAGAGCGGCGGCAGGAAGAAGCGCTAATTCTGGACGGGATCGCCGCCGCCGCGCCGGAAGGGCGCGAGGAATCGCAGGCTCTCGATGCGTGACGACAGCTCGTTGCCGACCTGCTCCGCGCGCCCGATCATGTCGTCGATCTCGAGCAGCCGCTGCTTCTCTTCGACTTCGAGGTTCAGCGACATGATGAGCGCGTTCGTCAGCGCATCGAGTCCGACGGTCTCGATCTCCGGCACCGGCGACTGCTCCGGCAGGTAGCGCAGATACTGCCGCGAGAGATCGGCGAGCCATTCGCGTTGCGCATACGACTCGTCGACGGTGCGCTGCGTCTCCGGCTGCGCGATGACCCGCGCGGTGCGATACGGCTGCGACGACACTTCGCCGACGACGCGGAATCGCACGTCGCCGCGCAGGAGAATGTTGAAGCGTCCGTCATCGAGCGGCACGGCCTGTTCGATGGTGCCGACGGTGCCGCAGATGTGAATCGCCGGCGCGCCGAAGTAATCGGCTTCCCAGCCGGGACGAAGCAGGACGATGCCGACACGCTGATCGTTCTCCAGTGCGTCGGCGATCATCTGCCGGTAACGCGGCTCGAAGACGTGCAGCGGCACACGCGTGCTGGGGAAAAACACCATGTTCGGCAGGGGGAAGAGCGGCAGCAGGAATTCCCCCTCGTTGGTTGCCATCATTTAAATTTAGCACCTCGTGTGGAGCGCGGACGTCTCGTCCGCAGCCGACGGCCGTCTCGGCCGGCGGCTTTTCGTTACTGGAACATTAGCGATCGGGCGAGACGCCCGCTCGCTGCGGCCGGGACGGCCGCGCTCCGATGCGGTCGATCAAACGCGCCATCTCATCACGCCGCGCGCGCGTGTGGCGCAGGAGGAATCGTCCGAACGCGGGCGTCTGCGCGACTCGCAGCGATTGATCGAGCAGCGCGGGGAGCGCGGACGTCTCGTCCGCAGCCGGCGGCCGTCTCGGCCGGCGGCTTTCATTAGCGATCGGGCGAGACGCCCGCTCGCTGCGGCCGGGACGGCCGCGCTCCGATGCGGTCGATCAAACGGGCCATCTCGTCACGCCGTGCGCGGGTGTGGCGCAGGAGGAATCGTCCGAACGCCGGCGTCTGCGCGACTCGCAGCGATTGATCGAGCAGCGCCGGGGAGCGCGGACGTCTCGTCCGCAGCCGGCGGCCGTCTCGGCCGGCGGCTTTTCGCAGATTGGAACATTAGCGATCGGGCGGGACGCCCGCTCGCTGCGGCCGGGACGGCCGCGCTCCGATGCGGTCGAGCAAACGCGCCATCTCGTCGCGCCGCGCGCGGGTGTGGCGCAGGAGGAACCGTCCGAACGCGGGCGTCTGTGCGACTCGTAGCGATTGATCGAGGAGCGCGGGGCGCGACAACAGCGCGGCAACGCGGCGGCTCCAGCCGATCCGCTTCCCGAACATTCGCCGATGCTCCTCGCGATACTGATCCTCGGCGCTCCGCCGGTCCGTCAGCGCGCAGAGGATGTACGGCGCGGCGACGACCGCAGATTGAATCGCCATCGCCATGCCGTTGCCGGTGAGCGGATCGATGACGCCCGATGCGTCGCCGATCATGAAGATGCCGCCTTCGACCGCCGATCGCGATCGAAAGATCACCGGCTCGCTCGACAGAAAGTGCTCCTGCGCCGGCTCGAATCGTCCGTACAAATCGTCGAGTCGCGGTTCTTCGGCGCGGATCGTTTCGATGAACGTGTCCCACTTGCCTTTGTGTCCCGCGAGGCGATCGGCGTGCACGAGTCCGCAGATGTTCGTGATGCCGTCTTCGACATCGCTGACGCCGAGGTACCCGCGAGCGAACGAGTAAAGCTCGATGACGCCCGATTCGTGTGCACCGCGGTAATGCCGTTTAAATCCGAAATTGCGATGCGAGCGGTCATGCACGAAGGAGCGATCGAGCTGCTGATCGAATCGGCCCCAGCGGCCCCACGCACCGGCGATCACGCGCGCGTCGATCTCCGCAAGTGACGTAATCGCTTGCGTGATCGGAACCGCGCCTGCCGCGACGGCCCTGCGATGCAGCAGCTCGTCGAGTTTCATTCGCGAGACGCCGCGCGCCGCGAACGGGAACGCGAACTCGTACGTGCGATTGCGCGACACGACGCGGCAGCGGTCGATGTGCGGTGCCTCGCCGAGGTCGATGCCGAGTGCTTCGACGATCGGGAGTGCGTCGTACGAAAGGAACTCGCCGCAGAGTTTGTCGCGCGGGAACGTGTCGCGATCGATCAATGCGACGGAGACGCCACGCATCGCGAGCAGCGTGGCGAGCGTCGAGCCGCCCGGTCCGGCGCCGACGATCGCGACGTCTACTTCCACAGCAGGATCCCGAAGCGGAACGGCCACGCTCTCACGATCGACTTCTTCGCTGCGTCGGTTTTCGCAACGATCCCGCGCACTTCGTCGATCGTGTAGCCGCGGCGGATCGAGCCCGGTGCATCGGATCGCGTGATGCGGCCGAACACGCGGATCGCGCAAAGCAGGAGGATGAAGATCAGCGGGAGAACGTGCCGCCGCGTGTCGTTGACCACCACTCCTTTTTTCGCGACGCGCAGCGATTCGTTGAGGATCTGCGCGTTTTGATCGGGCGAGAAGTGGTGGAAGAAATGCGCCGAGGTGACGACGTCGGCGGCGTTGTCGCGGAAAGGGAGATGCAGTGCGTCGCCGACGACGCGGTGAATGCGCGCATCGCGGAAGTAGCGCAGGTGCTCGATCTTGAAATCGACCCCGACGCGGAAGCCGCTGATCTGTTCGAGGAGATCGGAAGTGCCGGTGCCGATGTCGATGACCGATTTGTGTGCACCGTGGGCACGGAGTAATCGCCGGTAAATCGAGCGGCCGCCGAGGTATTTGTTGATGCGGCGGAGATCGCGGAGCGAGCGCTCCATGTCGGCGCGCGGAGCGTCGTGTTCGTCGAGGAGCTCCGGTTCGTCGATTCTCTTCACGCCCGCGTCAGTACCAGCGCCGAATTCTTGGATCCGAATGCGATCGTGTTGCACACCGCCGCTTCGATCTGCGCGCGGCGGCCGGTGTCAGGGATGTAATCGAGATCGCACTCGGGGTCGGGTGTATCGAGGTTGATCGTGGGCGGAAGGATGCCGTCGCGGAATGCCATCAATGTCGCGGCGACGCCGGCGGCGCCGCATGCGCCTTGCGGATGTCCGATCATCGACTTCGTCGCCGATCCCGCCAGGCGCGACGCGTGTTTGCCGAACGCTTTCTTCACCGCGCGCGTTTCGATGCGGTCGTTCAGATCGGTCGATGTGCCGTGATAGTTGAGGTAGCCGATCTGTTCCGGCGCGACCTGCGCCTCGTTCATTGCGAGCTGCATCGCACGCGCGGGCTCTTCGCCGGAGTCGTCCATGCGCACGCGGTGGTACGCATCGCATGTCGAGCCGTAGCCGGAGACCACCGCGTAGATGTGCGCGCCGCGTGCGCGCGCCGTCGACTCGCGCTCCATCACGTACATCCACGAGCCTTCGCCGAGGACGAAGCCGTCGCGGTTTTTGGTGAAGGGACGGGAGGCGATCTGCGGCGAATCGTTGTACGCACTCGACACGATGCGCATGATGCAGAAGCCGGTCATGATCCCTTCGGTGATCGTCGCGTCGGCGCCGCCGGCGATCACGTAATCGACGATGCCGAGCTTGAGGTTGCGATACGCGTAGCCGAGGGCATCGGTCGACGACGTGCAGCCGGTGGAGATCAGATGCGAGAAGCCGTGGAAGTCATACGCCATCGAGATCTCGGACGCGAGCGTGCCGATCGTGCCGGATGGAATGGCGTACACCGAGGCCTGTTTGACCGCGCCGCGATACCAGAGCTCGTACATCCGTTCGCTGAACTCGATCGCGCCGCCGCCGGAGCCGAGCATCACGCCGATGTTGCGGCGCTCCTCGAGCGACATCGATGACGGATCGAGCTTCGCGTCGCGCAGCGCTTCATCGGTTGCGGCGATCGCCATCGGCACGACGCGTCCGACGTGCTTGAGATTCTTCGCATCGACCCACGCCGTGACGTCGAAATCGACTTCGCCGGCGACGCGGCAGGGGAGCTCGGATGCATCGAACTGGGTGATCGTGCGCACGCCGCTGCGTCCGGCGGCGAGCGCCGCGAAGTACTGTTCGCGCCCGACTCCATTCGGACTCAAAGCGCCGAGTCCGCTGATGACGATTCGATCGTCTCGCATCATTGACTGTGCTGCGGAGTTCCGGATGGTAGCATCCGAGCCATGCGCATCCGAACGCTCTTCAACACGATTCTCCTTTTTGTTGCCGTGATTCCGATGTTCGCGCAGCAGCCCGCGGCGGCCGCGCCGGCGAAGTCAGCCGATGACATCGCTCGTCGTGCAATCGACGTGCTCGCCGGCCCGGCATGGGAGAAGGCGCGCTACATCGCGTTCACGTTCAACGTGGTCTCGAACGGAAAAATTGTGACCTCGTTTCCGCAACGCTGGGATCGATACACCGGCGACTACCGCGTCAGAGGACAAGACCCTACCGGCAACGACTTCGAGATCATCATGAACATCAACACGAAGAAGGGACGCGCGTGGAAGAACGGCGGCGAGGTGACCGATCCCACGATCTTCGACACCGGCTACCTGCGCTTCATCAACGACACGTACTGGCTGCTGATGCCGATCAAGTCGATGGATCCGGGCGTGCACCGCGAGTATGTCGGCGAGCGCAGCGATCAGTGCGGACACACGTGGGACGTGGTGAAGCTTTCGTTCGACAAGGTCGGCCTCACGCCCGGCGACAACTACTGGATGTGGGTGAATCGCGACACCGGCATCGTCGACGAATGGGACATGCACCTGCAGAACATGAAGCCGGATGACATCCCGCTGCCGGTCTACTTCCACGATTTCAAACGGATCGGCGGACTGCTGCTGTCGACGCGCCGCGAGCTGCGCGGGAAGACGTCGAGCATCGAGCTGACGGATATCAGTGTGGCGAGTGAAGTGCCGAAGGGGGCGTTCGAGAAGTAGGGCACGTGGGTGCGAGGGTACGTGGGTGCGTGGGCCCACGCGCCCGCGAGCCCACGAGCCTACGCGCCCACGAGCCTACGCGCCCACGAGCCCACGCACCCACGCGCCCACGCACCCTCGAACCCGGTTTTATGGCACCGCGATCCGATCCACGACCCGCGTCACGCCCGGCACTTTCTGCGTGTCGGCGATTGCTTTCGCTTTGTCGTTCGCGCT
>DATEZA010000258.1:0-14813 GCA_035255945.1 Thermoanaerobaculia bacterium | reverse complement strand
GCCGATGCCGGCGTGATGTACGAGCCGAAGACATCCTCATCCGCAATCGCCATCGTTCCGACGGCGAGCACACTCGTCCCGTTGGATGCGAGTCGCGCAGGAAATCCGTCGAACTGAATTCGCACCGGCGGCGTGACATTGCGATCGGGGCCGATCGTCAAATAGTGCGGAGCACCGTTGACCCCTTCGAGATACGCGATCCACAAACGGCCGTGCTCGACCAGCGCGTCGGTGACCATCGCCGGCGCCGGCGTGAGCTGTGCCGACGGCTCGCCGATGGCCATGCTCCAGACGCCGAATTGATCGCCCCACGCGATGATGTCGCGCGCGCCGTCGGCCGTCGCCGCGAGTCCCTGCACCACCGACGCGGTCTCGCGGATCAGGAACCAGTCGCCCGCCACGCCGCTGCTGCTGATGCGGCGGCCGTAGATCGAATCGGCGGTGGGCGTCACATGCGACGACACGACGAGAAATCCGTTGTCATCCGCGGTGACACTGACGCGTGCGTTCGGATTGCCGATGTCGATCGGACCGGCGATGACGTTCGCGTTGTCATCGAACAACGTCACGTTCAGCGTGCCGCATTGACAGAGCACGATGTGCACGGCGCCGTTCCATGCGGTGTACGTCGTGCCGCCGATCGAGCCGGACGTGTTTGCGATCGGAACGCGCGTGGTCCGCTCGACGCGGCCGAACGAATCGATCACTGCGGCCGAAAGTTGTTGGTCCGAGGTCCAGGCGGCGAAGTAGCCGTCGCGTCCGGAGGAGAGACTCACGCCGTGCGCGGTGAGATTGCCGGGATCGAGCGGCGTCGCGATCGGGGCATCGAGCGTGCTGATCCAGACGCCACCGCGCGAGGTCCACGCGGCGAGATAGTCGTCGCCGTGTGCCGCGACCGCCGGTTCGAACTGGTTGAATGCAGCGGGACCGGTGCGCGCGTCGGGAGTGAATGCGGTGTAGGCGGACGCGGAGAAGGTGATGAGGAGAGAGAGGGCGAGGGCGGTTCGGGTCACTGATCGAATTACGGATCGGCGCCGAGCAGCGTTGGGAGTGCGTGACAAACGTTCGCCTCGAGTTTGATCGCGGCGAGCTCATCACCGCGCGTCGGTCCGATGTTCACGATCGCGATCGGGATCGCGCGCTCGGCCGCGCGTTTCACGAAGCGAAAGCCGGACCACACGGTCAGCGACGAACCGGCCACGAGCAGCGCATCCGCTTCATCGACGCGCTCCATCGCGTACGTCACTTTCTCCTTCGGCACCGACTCGCCGAAGAACACGACCGCAGGCTTGAGCACGCCGCCGCATCGCGCGCACTCCGGCACGCGAAAGCCTTCGACCGCGGACGCGGGCAGCGACGCATCGCCGTCCGGCGCGAACTCCGCTTCGTCCGCGCGCAGCACGTGCCACGGCGCGTTCGCGAGCCATTCGGCGTTGATCGCTGCGAGCCGCTCCTGAATCTCCTCGCGCGAAAACTCCGACTGGCAATCGAGACAGACGACGACGCGATTGCGTCCGTGCAGCTGCACCACCGCGCGGCTCCCCGCCTCCTGATGCAGATCGTCGACGTTCTGCGTGATCAGTTGATGCAGCGCGCCGCGCGACTCGAGCTCCGCCAGCGCGCGATGCGCATCGTTCGGCCGCGCGGATGCGAAGCGCGGCCAGCCGCGAAAACTGCGCGCCCAGTAAAACCGTCGCACCTCGGCGCTCCGCACGAACGAGCTGTAGAGAATCGGCTTGTGCCGCGTCCACGCACCTCCGGGACTGCGGTAATCCGGAATGCCCGATTCAGTCGAGCAGCCCGCGCCGGTGAGCACGACGAGCCGGCGCGAGTCAGCGATGAATGTACGAAGGCGTTCGATCACGATGATGTGTAGGACAAGCTCTCAGCTTGTCCAGAGTTGCCCCGACAACCTGAGAGGTTGTCGTACACCACACCACACCTTAGAGCATCTTATCGAACACATTCGAGCCCTCGCGCTCGGCGACGAAGACTGCGTGTCATCGCGTCCGAATCACTTGAACGGCTCCGCCATCCGCGCACCGGTCGCGATGTCGGTCAGCGCGTAGATCAGCACCTTCGCCCCTTTCTGCAGATCGGCGATCTCGATCTTCTCGTCGACATCGTGACCGGGATACGGCTTGCCCGGGAACCACATCCCGAACGCGATGGCATTCGGAATTCGCTTCGCGTACGTCCCGCCGCCGGAGATCACTGCCGGCTCGAACTTGCCGGTCGCCTTTGCGTAATCGTCGAGTAGACGGCCGACGATCTTCGCGCGCGGATCGAAGCCAAGCGTCGAGTCTTTGTAGTAGCCGCCCGCGGTCAGCATCGCGCCCGTGCGCTGATTGAACTCCGCGACGAAGTTGCCGAGGTACTTCTCGAGCTGCTCGCCGGTACGGGGCGGTGTGCTGCGGATGTTGATGGTCAACGTGCGTACTTTCGGATCCTTCTCATCCACTTTGATCGTCGCGACGTTCACCGCGTAACGGCCCCAGATCGGCTCCGATTGTGTGAATCCGAAGCCGGTGCCGTAGATGTCTTCGCCGGCGATGCGGGCGAACGTGAGGAGGTCGTTGGCGCCACTCGCGGGGAGCAGATTCTCCATCGCCCGTGCGAGTGCGACGAGCGCGTTGCGGCCGCCTTCGATGTTCACGCCCGCGTGCGCGGAGTGGCCGTACGCGACGATCTGCAGCCGTCCATCACCAAGCACCCGCGTCGCGACCCGCGTCCCCTCGGGCAGCTTCACTTTGTTGATCGCAGCCAGCAGGTCGTCCCACGCCGGCGTCCCCGACTTCCACTGCAACGTGATCGACGCGTTGTCCGGAACGATGCTCGGCGCGAGTCCCGCCGTCAGCTCCGCAACGTCGTACGGTTTCGCCGCGCCGCCTTCGCGCGTGGCGAGCGTGGTCGATACGCTCAACGCGTTCCACGCCTTCTCGCCGATCACCAGCGGAAACGCGGAGTCGAGCACGAGCGAGTAATCGGGCGCGCTGTGCGTCTTCAGATACTCCGGCATTTCGTCCGCATCCGATTCTTCGCGGCTGCCGACGAGCAGCCGGATCGTGTGCGTGCGCTTCACGCCGCTCTCCTTCAACGCCTTCATCGCCAGCAGCGCCTGCACGAGCGGACCTTTGTCGTCCGCCGAGCCGCGTCCGTACACGAACGTCTCATCGAACTTGCCGCTGAACGGCGGGAACGACCACGCGTCGGCATCGACCGGCTGCACGTCGCCATGCACGACGAGCCCGAGGATGGGCGCTTGTTCTGTTGGTGCAGGCAGCTCGATCTCGACGATCTTGCCCGCATCGCGCACGACGAATCCGAGCTCCTTCCCGGTCTTCAGCAACCACGCTTTCTGTTCGTTGATCGCATCTTCATTGTGCTCGTACGTCGGGAATCGCAGCACCTCGGAGAGCATCGGCACGAGCTGCTTCGACTCGATGCGATCGTAGTGCTGCCGGACTTTCGAGACGTTGGTTGTGAGTGCGGCTGCGAGAAATACGAAGAGGAACATGGCTCGTAGGTTACACAAACTGGGCTACCATTCTTAGAACCACTTCCGCAAAAAACGAGGAGACCATGAAGACGTTCCTGAAGATCGTTGGCGGTATCGCTTTGGTCATCGCAGGCCTGGCGGCCGGCGCCATCTCATGGCTGCACTTCAAGAAGCCGGCGTCGCGTCCCGCATCGGCGGAGAAGATCGAGGCGACACCGGAGCGGCTCGCGCGCGGCAGGTACGTCGTCGAGCACGTCTCCGACTGCCTCGGATGCCACTCCGATCACACGCTCGGTTTCGCCATGCCGGTCAAGCCGGGGACGGAGGGCGAAGGGGGCTACATCTTCGACGAGAAGCTCGGCTTCCCCGGCGTCGTCGCGGCGCAGAACATCACGGCCGATCCGACGTTCGGCCTCGGCGGCTGGACCGACGGCGAGATCCTGCGCGCGATGCGTGAAGGCGTCGACCGCAACGGCGACGCGCTCTTCCCGATGATGCCGTACGAGCACCTCCGCTCGATGAGCGACGAGGATGCGAAGTCGGTCGTCGTCTACCTCCGCACGCTCAAGCCGGTGCACAAAGGTGTGCCCGACAAGCGACTCGACTTCCCGGTCAACTTCATCGTGAAGTTCATTCCGAAGCCGCTCGATGCGCCGGTCAGCGCGCCGGAGAAGAGCGACACGGTGGCGTACGGCAAGTACCTCTCCACGATCGGCGGCTGCCACGAGTGCCACTCGCCGCACGACGCGCACAACAATCTCATCGCCGGCAGGGACTTCTCCGGCGGCTGGGAGATGAAGGGTCCGTGGGGCCGCGTGATTACCGCGAATCTCACGCCCGCTTCCGGCACGTTCCTCGGCCATGCGACGAAGGAAGAGTTCGTCGGACGCTTCAAGGCGTTCGCAAGCATGACCGCGGAAAACGCGCCCGCCACGCCGGCCGGACACAACACCGTGATGCCATGGATCGCATTCGGCGGCATGACCGAAGACGACCTCGGCGCGATCTACACGTACCTGAAGACGCTAGCGCCGATCGAGAACAAGGTGGTGACGTTCCCCGACGCGAAGTGAATGCACACCGGGAGATTGAACGCAGAACGCAGAACGCAGAGTGAGAATTGAGAATCAGCGCGCCGTCCCCTTTCTCATTTCTCACTCTGCGTTCTGCGTTCTGCGTTCAATCCCCCGGTGACCCGATCAACTCCGCTCTTGACCACACCGTCGAGTCCGCAAATACACTCCCCAAATCCCCCGTTATCCCGTTGCAACCTTATCCCGGCCCCCTTCGTACAATCGGCAGACTCGCAACTCCTCAGGAGGAATCATGTCCAACGAGCTTCGCATCGAAGGTCTGTCCAAGACCTATCCGAACGGCGTGCGCGCATTGCGCGACATCAATCTCACGATCCCCACCGGAATGTTCGGTCTGCTCGGTCCGAACGGCGCGGGCAAATCGACGCTCATGCGCACGATCGCCACGCTGCAGGAAGCGGACGCCGGCTCGATCAAGCTCGGAAATATCGACGTCCTCCGCGACAAAGACGCCGTCCGCCGCCTCCTCGGCTACCTCCCCCAGGAGTTCGGCGTCTATCCGCGCATCAGCGCGCAGGCGATGCTCGATCACTTCGCGGTGCTCAAAGGCATCATCAACCGCCGCGAGCGCAAGGAAGTCGTCACCGCGCTGCTCCGCCGCACGAATCTCTACGAAGCGCGCAATCAGAACCTCGGCACCTACTCCGGCGGCATGCGCCAGCGCTTCGGCATCGCGCAGGCACTTCTCGGCGATCCGAAGCTGATCATCGTCGACGAGCCGACCGCGGGACTCGATCCCGGCGAGCGCGTCCGCTTCCACAACCTGCTCGCGGAGATCGGAGAGAACGTCGTCGTGATTCTGTCGACGCACATCGTCGAAGACGTGAGCGACCTCTGCTCGCGCATGGCGATCATCTCCGGCGGCCGCCTGCTGATGACCGGCGAGCCGTTGCAGACCATCCGCGATCTCGACGGCCGCATCTGGCGCCGCTCGATCGATAAGAGCGAGCTCGCCGGCTATGACCACGATTACGCGGTCATCTCGACCAAGCTCATCGCCGGCCGCACGGTGATCCACGTCTTCAGCGACACGCAACCCGATCCGTCGTTCGAGCCGGTGCCGACCTCGCTCGAAGACGTCTATTTCTCCACGCTGCACAACACTACCGCGCAGGAGAAAGCAGCCTGACGTTAGGCAGCGCTATTTATGACCTGGCACATCTTCAAATTCGATCTGAAGTTTCACTTCCGCAGTCCGCTCTTCTACATCCTCTTTGTCCTGTTTTTCCTCTTCTCGTTCGGCGCCGTAACCAGCGACGCGGTGTCGGTCGGCGGCGGACTGGGCAACATCAATCGCAACGCGCCGTTCGTGATCATGCAGCTCTCGCTCGTGCTGTCGCTGATCTTCGGCGTGCTCTCGGCGGCGGCGTATGTCGCGAATGCGATTCATCGCGACTTCGAGCTCAACACCGATTCGCTCTTCTTCTCCGCGCCGATCAAAAAATCGCAATACCTGACCGGCCGCTTTCTCGCCGCATTCACGATGATCTCCCTCGTCTTCAGCGGCGTGATCTTCGGAATCATGCTCGGCGCGTACATGCCGTGGGTGGACAAGGCGCACGTCGGGCCGTTCATCTGGCAGCATTACGCGTTCTCGTATTTCGCGCTGATCGTGCCGAATCTGCTGCTCAGCTGCGCGATCTTCTTCGCCGTATCGGCATTGACCCGCAGCCAGTTGTGGACGTACGTCAGCGTCGCCGCGTTCTATGTCGGCTACGCCACGTCGCGCATTCTGATCGGCCTGAACGTCGACAACCGCACGGTCAAGAGCCTGACCGACCCGTTCGGTATCTCGCCGTTTGCCCTCAATACGCGCTATTGGACCGTTTTCGAAAAAAACGCGCACGTGCTCGATCTGGCCGGCCCGTTTCTCTACAACCGCCTGCTCTGGCTCGGCATCGCATTCGGATTGCTTGCACTGACGTACGCGAAATTCCGTATGCAGGTCGCGAACGCGGGCGGCGGCCGCAGCAAAAAGCGCTTCGACGAAGAGGAATCGCAGCGCATTCCGCTGGCCATGCCTGTCGTCACGCAGAAATTCGACTTCGCCACCGCGTGGCAGCAGTTCCGGAGCACCGTGAGCATCGAGCGGCGCGCGATCATGAGCAGCCTGCCGTTCCTGGTCATCCTGATGCTCGCCGTTCTCAATGTCGCAGGCGGCGCGTACGGCGTGTCGAACGTGTTTGGCACGACCGTCTATCCGGTCACGCATCTCATGGCCCAGGCGATCAACGGCGGATTCGTTTTCTTCGTCCTGATCATCGCCACGTTCTATGCCGGTGAAATCGTTTTCCGCGAGCGAAGCGTGAAGCTCAATGAGGTCTGCGACACCGCGCCTGCGCCGACGTGGACCATGTGGGCCGGCAAGCTGACCGCGCTGATTCTCGTCTGCTACGTGACTCTCGTCATCGCCGTCGCCACGACGGTGATCGTGCAGTTGATCAAGGGCTACACGCATATCGAGCCGGGCGTTTATCTCAAGGAAGTCTTTTTCATCAGCGGCATCGACATCCTTCTTTTCACGGTGCTCGCCTTCTTCGCCCAGATCGCGACGAACAACAAATACCTCGGCTATCTCTTCTCGGTGATCTACATCATCGCCACCGCGGCGCTGGGGCCGATGCATTTCGAGCACCGCCTCTATCGCGTATTCGATCTGCCGGTCATCAATTACTCCGACATGAACGGCTTCGGCCATTACCTCGCCCAGCACATCTGGTTCATGGTGTACTGGACGCTGTTCGCCGGCGTGCTGCTGCTGATCGGAAATCTGTTCTGGGTGCGCGGCACGGAGTCGGCGTTCGCCATCCGCCGCCGCATTGCCCGGCAGCGTTTCGGCAGGCACACGTTCGCCGCGATGATCGTGCTGTTCATCGGCTTCGCCGCCAGCGGCTGCTACATCTACTACAACACGAACGTCCTCAACGAATACAGCACGGCCGATCAGCGCGAAAAGATCCAGTCGGAGACCGAGAAGCTCTACAAGAAATACGAGCGCCTGCCGCAGCCGCGCATTACGGACGCACAGGCAACCGTCGACATCTATCCCGAAAAGCGCTGGATCGATGCACACGGCACCTACACGATGGTGAACAAGACCGCCACGCCGATCCGCGACGTGTATGTGGCGATGAATCCCGAGGTCTCGGCGTTCAGCGCGACGATCCCCGGCGCGTCGATCGTGACCAACGATCGCAAGCACGGCTACACCGTCTATCGCTTCGCCGAGCCGATGCAGCCCGGCGCAAAGCTGGACATGACCTGGGACGTCAAGATCCACAATCAGGGCTTTCAGAACGATTTCCGCGACAACACGGTGGTCAATAACGGCACGTTCGTGAACAGCCAGGCGCTCTGTCCGCACCTCGGCTACACGAACACGGCCGAGCTGGGCGATCCGGCGAAGCGCTCGAAATACGGACTGCCGAAGGTCGTCCGCATGGCGAACATCGACGACAAAGCTGCGGCGATGAACAGCGAGCTGTCGCGCGAGGCCGACTGGATCAATCTCGATACGACGGTCAGTACATCGCGCGACCAGATCGCCATTGCGCCCGGATATCTGCAGAAGGAGTGGAAAGAGAACAACCGCCTCTATTTCCACTACAAGACCACCTCCCCCATTCTGCCGTTCTGGTCGTATCTGTCGGCGCGTTACACCGTCAAGCGCGGCGAATGGATCGATCCGTCCGGTACGCCGATCCCGATCGAGATCTATTACGACGCGAAACATCCGTTCAATGTCGACCGGATGATCTATTCGGTGCAGAAATCGCTCGATTACTTCAGCCGGAACTTCTCGCCGTACCAGCACAAGCAGGTGCGCATCATCGAGTTCCCGAATTATTCGTCGTTCGCGCAATCGTTCCCGAACACCATTCCCTGGTCCGAGTCCCTCGGCTTCATCGCCGATCTGCGCGACAAGGACGACATCGATTACGTGTTCTACGTCGGCGCGCACGAAGTCGGACACCAGTGGTGGGCGCATCAGGTCTGCGGCGCCGACGTGCAGGGCGCGACGATGATCACCGAAACGCTCGCCCAGTACTCCGCGCTGATGGTGATGGAGAAGGAGTACGGCCCGGCGAAGATGCGAAAGTTCCTCAAGTTCGAGCTCGACCGTTATCTCAATGGCCGGGGCGGCGAGCTGGTCGCGGAAATGCCGCTGATGCTCGTCGAGAATCAGCAGTACATCCACTATCGCAAGGGCTCCCTCGTGATGTACGCATTGCGCGATGCGATCGGTGAAGACCACGTCAATGCAGCATTACGGCAGTTCATCAAGGACCACGCGTTCGGCGGACCGCCGTACCCGACCACGAAGGAGCTGGTCGCCGATTTCCGCGCGCAGACGCCGCCGGAAATGCAGTCGATGATCACCGACCTGTTCGAGACGATCACGCTGTACGACAACAAGGCGTCCGAGGCGAAGGTGGAGCAGCGCGGCGGCAAGTACGTCGTGACGGTGACGGTGGAGTCGAAGAAGTTCCGCTCCGACGATCGCGGCCACGAGACCTACATTCCGATTCACGACTACATCGACGTCGGCGTCCTCGGCGAGTCGAAAGCGAAAGCCGCAAACGACAACGTGCTCGCAATCGAGAAGAAGTTGATCACGTCGCCGAAGATGACGTTCCAATTCGTCGTGGATAAGAAGCCGCAACGCGCCGGGATCGACCCGCTCAATAAGCTGATCGATCGCAACCCGGACGACAACGTGAAGACGGTGGACTGAGCCGTGTGTGTGTAGGACAAGCTGAGAGCTTGTCCTACACTGCGATCGAGAGAAGCTGATCACGTCGTTCGTGGTGGATAAGAAGCCGCAGCGCGCCGGGATCGATCCGCTCAATAAGCTGATCGATCGCAACCCGGACGACAACGTGAAGACGGTGGACTAGCCGTCATCCCGAGCGTCGTCGAGGGACCTGGGGGAGCGGGCGGCGCGCCGCCCCCCGCCCAGGTCCCTCGACTACGCTCGGGATGACGTGATGTGGCGTTTACCGGGCGGCGTCGAGCGCGTAGACGATTCCGCCCGCCGTCACCAGTCCGCCGAGCGTGAACAGCATCAGGGCAATGCGCGGACGGTGATGCACGCGCTGCAGCAGATCGCTGGCGCCGAGGTAGAGAAGAAATCCGGCGAAGAACGCGAGCTGGTAGGCGACGACGCGCGGCGCGATGTTGATCACATTCGCGGAAAGAGCGCCCGCAACCGGCGCCAGCGCGTCGATCGCCAGCGATCGAGAAGAAGCTGATCACGTCGTTCGTCCGTGGATAAGAAGCCGCAGCGCGCCGGGATCGAACCGCTCAATAAGCTGATCGACCGCAATCCGGACGACAACGTGAAGACAGTGGACTAGCCGTCATCCCGAGCGTAGTCGAGGGACCTGGGGGAGCGGGCGGCGCGCCACCCCCCGCCCAGGTCCCTCGACTACGCTCGGGATGACGGGATGTGGCGTTTATCGGGCGGCGTCGAGCGCGTAGACGATTCCGCCCGCCGTCACCAGTCCGCCGAGCGTGAACAGCATCAGTGCAATGCGCGGACGGTGATGGACGCGCTGCAGCAGATCGCTCGCGCCGAGGTAGAGAAGAAATCCGGCGAAGAACGCGAGCTGGTAGGCGACGACGCGCGGCGCGATGTTGATGACATTCGCGCAGAGAGCGCCCGCAACCGGCGCCAGCGCGTCGATCGCCAGCAGCACCGCCGTACGCGGCATGTTGTTGCTCGAGGCGAGCATGAACGTGACGGTGTTCAAGCCATCCGCGAAATCGTGCGCCACCACCGCGAGGAGCACGACCAGTCCGACCTGCGGCGAGGCCTTGAAAGCGACACCGATCGCCAGCCCGTCGAGGAAGCTGTGAAATGAGAGTCCGAGGGCACCGACGAGTCCGACATTGTGATGATGTCCCGGCTCGTCGTGCTGCTTCTCGCCGTGGATGATCGTTCCCTTCTCCAGCAGGAAGATGCCGGCGAATCCGGCGATCACGATGATCATCAGATTGCGGATGCCGATCGATTCACGATGCGCCATCTCCACGATCTCCGGCATCAGATCGAGGAACGCCACGCCGAGCAGCAGGCCCGACGAGAAGGCCATGATGTAGAGGAGATAGCGGCGATAGCGGAGCGCGAACGCGCCGCCCGCGAGGGTCATGATGAACGCCGACAGGGCGTAGACCGCACTCATGCGGCGCGTAGTGTAACGAAGTGCTGCGTGCCGCGCGCTGAGGGGCCGCGCTCGGAGCTTGCACCACCTCCCCTCCATGCATCTGACCGGCTTGTGGCGCGTGCTCGCGATCGCGCCGCTGAGTTACATCCTCCTCACGCTCGTCATCCGCCTCGCCGGCAAGCGCGTGTTGTCGAACATGAATCCGTTCGACCTCCTCGTTACCGTCGCCGTCGGCTCGACGCTCGCCACGTTCGTCCTCGATCCGCAGGTGAAGTTCTGGTCCGGCTTGCTCGCGCTGCTCGTGCCGCTCGCGCTGCAATTCGGCATCGCGTGGTTTTCATCGCACTCCAAAAAAATCGAGAAAGCGGTCAAGCAGCATCCCGCGATCCTGCTGCTCGACGGCGAGATGAATCACCAGATGATGCACCACGAGATGATCACCGAGGACGAAGTGCGCGAGGCCGCGCGCAAAGCGGGAATGACCTCGCTCCTTCAGGCCAAAGCAATCGTCCTCGAAGTCGATGGACAGCTCAGCGTCGTTCGGCACTCGGACGAGCAGCATCCCGAGGAGACATCGACGCTGCGGGGCGTGAAGCGGGCGCCGAATGAGTGATCGCGCAGCCGCGCACCTGCGACACGAGCTCGCTGATGTCGAACGGCTTGCGCATCAGGGTCCAGATCTTCGACCTGTCCACCTCATCCACCAGCGGCTGTGCCGCGCCGGTCATCACGATCACCCGGCGCAGCAGCGTGGGACTGTCCCGCTCCAGGCGGTCGAGCAGTTCGAGGCCGTTGACGTCGGGCATCATCAGATCGAGCAGGATCACCGAGTACGTGCCGCGCTTGAGGTAATCGAATGCGGCGCGTCCGTTCGGCGCGCAGTCGACGGCGAAACCGTGGCGCGCGAGCAGGGTGAGGAAAAGACCGGTCAGGCCCGGATCATCATCGATGACGAGCGCCCTGAAGGTGAGGTCCGGATGATCGACGCGCGACATGCGGCCTCAGCCGGCGTACACCCGCACGAGAAAGACGATGTCGTTCTTCCGCACGGTGGCAATCGATTCCGAGCCGGGACGCGGGTTGGTAAAACTGACCAGCTCCGAGTGGTCCTGGTGCACGAAACGGCTGATCGCTTCGCCCGGGTCACTCGCCTCGATCATCGTCCGTTGCGGCTCGCCCTGAGACGGGGCGCGGTGCGTATACTCACTCGTCAGCTGTCGCGACTCAATCGTGTATTGCAATCGCTGCCTCCGGAGGTACAGCCTTTTTTGCGTCAGATGCAACAGCACAGCAAGCGCCGCGCCATGCTCTTCGGGTTGGTCATGCTGATGGCGTTCCCGGTTTTCGCTGAGGACGTGATCAATGCAGATCGTCCCGGGATCGCCGACGGATCGCAGGTCGTGAACGCCGGAACGCTGCAGGTGGAGCTCGGCGCGGAACGCGATTCGAATCCCGATCTGCTCACCACACCGCTCCTTCTCCGCTACGGCCTGACCAGGCAGCTCGAGCTGCGCGTCGAGACGGCGGGCTTCGCTCACATCGGCGGACACGACGGCGTCGCGCCCCTTTCGCTAGGCGCAAAGTTCCATTTCCTCGACGCACCGTCCCTCGGATTGATCGCGCGCCTCTTCCCGCCGTCCGGCAGCGGCATCTTCCGCTCCCATGAGACCGACGCCGACCTCCGCCTCGCCGCGGACAAAGACCTGAGCGACCGCTGGTCCGTCGA
Source organism: Thermoanaerobaculia bacterium (assembly GCA_035255945.1). GTDB lineage: Bacteria > Acidobacteriota > Thermoanaerobaculia > Gp7-AA8 > Gp7-AA8 > JAJPHC01. The sequence continues at coordinate 2,327 of DATEZA010000258.1, read as the reverse complement.
AGGAAACCTCGGCATCGCCCGCGAGGATCGCGACAATCACGCGCTCGCCGCGGCGACGCTGCAGTACAACGTCACGCCAAAGATGAATGTGTTCGTCGATGCAGGCCTGGAGACCGCGCCGTCGTCATTGACGATCGACGCAGGTGCAGCGTGGATCATCGGAAAAGATCTGCAGCTCGATGTGTCGGCGGGATGGGGCGCTCACGGCGACACGCCCGATCGATTCATCGCGGCGGGAATCTCGCGGCGGTTCTAGCAGACCTCGTCTTTTCGGAACGGCAGCACGTTCCCCTCATCCGATATCGATGATCGCGCCTCGGCCGCCGCGTTGATCAGATCCGCCAGCACGTCGATGTCGAACGGTTTGCGGATCACCGAATGCACGATCGAGCCGTCGACGCGGCGGAAGGCGGCGGAGTCGGCGGCGCTGATGAGGATGATCGCGGGATGCTGTCCGCCCATCGAGCGGACGTGATCGATCACGCCGTAGCCGTCGACGTTCGGCATCATCAGATCGAGGATCACGACGCTGTACTGCGTCGCATCGAGTTTCTCGATGGCTTCGGCGCCGTCGCGTGCAACGTCGACGTCGAATCCCGCCCTCTGCGCAATGCGGGCGACGAGCGCGCGGATCGCGGGCTCGTCGTCCACCACCAATATGCGGACCACGTCGTGCAGGCGTTGCAATTGCTCTGCCAGCGTGTGTGTGTGTACGACAAGCTCTCAGCTTGTCGGTCAAGCTCTCAGCTTGTCGGTCGAGTCGTACACCCTCTCAGCTCGTCGCGATCTTCGCCCCGAGCACATCCACCCGCTCGATCGCCAACGGCGCGCTGAACAACTCGTCCGCCTTCGCCATCAACGCGGCCGCGATCGGTCCCTGAAGATGCGCCTGGCGTCCCGCTTCATCGTGAAACGCGTCGAAGACGCCGAATGTCGACGGCCCGAGGCGCAGCGCGAACCAGAGAGGCGTCGTCGCTTCCTGATGCGCGAGCTGCAGTCCCTGATTCAGGAACGCCGCGACGTCGTTCTCCTTTCCGGGCTTCGCTTCGAGACGGACAAAGAGTGCAAGTTTGGGCATGGTCAAATCCTCCATGGCGCAGAAGATAAGCTCGAATGGCGCGGAAGCCCAGAGGCAAGAATGCCATCTTTGCTATCATTCTTGCCATGCGTATCGATGTCCTCGCACTCGGCAATGTCTTCGATCTCGGACTCTCCGCAATCCTCGACGCACTGCAGACGGCGAACGAGCTGATCGCGCTGATGGGTCTCGACGTGCGGCCGTTCGACGTGCGGATCGTTGGCGTACGAAAGCACGTCGTGACGTCGCAGGGCTTTCGCGTTCCGGTGCGCTCCGCGGGCTCGCGCACGCCCGATTGCGTCGTCGTCCCGGCGATCGGATTCAAGATGCCGGGTGCGCTCGAGGAGGCGCTGGCGAAGCGCGAGATCGCCGACGCAGCGGAGCTGCTGCGGCAACGGAGCCGCCGCGGCGCGATGATGGCCGCGGCATGCGTCGGCACATTCGTCATGGCGGAGTCGGGCCTGCTCGACGGCCACACCGCGACGACCACCTGGTGGCTCGGCCCGTTTTTTCGCCAGCGCTATCCGAACGTGCAGCTCGATGAATCGAACATGATCGTCTCCTCCGGACGATTCATCACCGCCGGCGCGGCCCTCGGACACATGGACCTCGCGCTCTGGATCATCCGCTCGGTCAGCCCGCACCTCGCCTCGCTGACTGCGAAGTACCTCATCGTCGATTCGCGCGCATCGCAGTCGGTGTACGCGCTCAGCGATCACCTCGTGCATTCCGATCCGGTCGTGCAGCGCTTCGAGCACTGGGCGCGCGCGCGCCTCCGCGACGGCTTCTCGCTCGATGCCGCGGCGAAGGCCGCCGGCGCCAGCAAGCGCACACTCGCGCGCCGCATGCAGAGCGCCATCGGCCGCTCCCCGCTCTCGTACTTCCAATCGCTGCGCGTCGAGCGCGCCGTGCACCTGCTGAAGACCACCGGCAACAGCGTCGACGAAGTCGCCGCCCAAGTCGGCTACGCAGACGGCGCCACCCTGCGCTCCCTCCTCCGCACCCGCCTAGACATCAGCATCCGCGAGCTCCGCAAAGCATAGGGAGTGCGGCAGCTTGCTGCCGCCCCCGGATTGCGGCGGCTTGCCGCCGCCCACCCACCAGGGATTGAACGCAGAACGCAGAACGCAGAGTCAGAATTGAGAATCCCGTCCCCTTTCTCATTTCTCACTCTGCGTTCTGCGTTCTGCGTTCAATCCCCCAGCTTTTGAAACGCTCTCCTCGCTGCCCCCCGATTGCGGCCGCTTGC
>DATEZA010000257.1:0-21835 GCA_035255945.1 Thermoanaerobaculia bacterium | reverse complement strand
CCGTAGAAGCCGACGCGGCCCGGCTTCGGTCCGGCGGCCGAGCCGCCTCTTTCAGCGGTACCTGAGCGGCGTCACGCCGTCTGCACCGCGCACTTCAAATGCAGGCAGGCGGCGTGCCGCGCTGCCGTAGCCACGTGGGCCTTGGCCGCGCAGCTTAACGTCTGATCCGTTGGGCGGACATCGATCCTCGTGGGCGCACGTTCCCCGCCCACGCCAACCTGCGCGACCCTCTCGTGCGCTGCTCGCTTGCGGGATCACGTTATCCCGTGGCCGATCATCCTCGCGTGATCGGTGCGGCGCCGAAACTAAGTCGTTCGACGGACTGGAAAGGCAAGCGCCACTGGCAACTATCGAAAGACGGCCAGAGGCGTAACCAGTCGATACCCCTATCTCTCGACGCAGCAAAGTTCAAGTTCGCACAGTGGCACGATGGGTGAGGGCAAGGATCCGATCTTCTTTGCGGTCTCCAATCTCCGAGGCAGGCGGCTCCGTGGAGACAGAGAGATTCTTGCCGACCTCAAGTCCGCCGGACGACGGCCGGGTAGGATGGTGAGCTTGAAGAAATAGCCTCGACGTATTCTGCACTCGACGAGAAAGTGAAGATCCGGCAGAATAGCTTTACGTGGAGATCGAAGGCCTCATCTGGCTCGACGAAATCGTTGAGAAGCTGGGTCGAAAGCATCACGTCGAAGTGTACGAAGTCGAGGAACTTTTCGGAGGCAACCCTAAGTTCCGATTCGTGGAGCGTGGAAATCGTGAGGGCGAGGATGTTTACTCGGCTCTCGGGCGAACGGAAGCCGGGAGGTATCTGATTGTGTTCTTCATTTGGAAAGTAGGCGACAGATCGATCCCGATCTCGGCTCGGGACATGACTCCTGCCGAGCGAAAACGATATGCCCGAAAATAAAACTCCTATTTCGAACGCGTCGTCATACGCTGAAATCGGCGAGTACTGGGATAATCATGATCTCGCTGACCATTGGGATGAAACGCACGAGGTTGAATTTCAGGTCGACCTCAGTTCGTCGGTCATCTATTTTGCGGTCGAAAAGAATCTTGCGGAAAAGCTTCGTTCCGCAGCGCGCGCACACGGTGTATCGCCCGACACTCTCCTCAATGTCTGGTTACAAGAGCACGTCACGTCCGAGCATTCAGCCAAATAGCTGCCGCCCAACTCGCCGTAGAAGCTGGCGCGGCCCGGCTTCGGTCCGGCGGCTCGGCCGCCGGCTCGGCCGCCTCGTGAAGTCAAAACCTGAACGGCGGCGCGCGGCCTGCGTCGCGCGACTCACATGCAGGCAAGCCGTGCGCCGCGTCGGCTTCGGCACGCGGGCCTTGGCCGCGCAGGTAAACCTCTGATCCGTTAGCCCGACCACAAGCCCGAACGCGTGGGTTCCCCCCCACCGCAGACCCTGGGTGTCGCCCAGCCCGGTGGAGCATGGCAGCATTCGTGCTATGACGATGTCTTGCCGCCGATCACATCCGAAGTGTCCGGCATCAGCTTTCATGACTGCTCGGCACCTCGTCTGTCAGGATCGGGATCCATGCCGTAACGTTCGACGTTAATACCAGAAGGCGTTATCGTCTCGTTCGTGATTCGCAGTTGGGCAAATGCGGAGGCGGAGAAGATCTTCAATCTGCAGCGATCCAGAAAGCTGCCAACGACATCCAGCGTGTCGCGCTGCGCAAGCTGCTAATGCTCGACGCCGCCGTAACGATGGCGAGTGTGCTTCGCCTGGCGAGAAGGTAACGCTTACGATGTCGAGATCGCCGATTGCCACTGAGGCAATATGAAAACAACACTTGCACCCGTTCATCCTGGTGAAGTCTTGCTGGAAGAATTCATGCAGCCGCTTGGGGTCACGCAGTATCGGTTGGCGAAAGAGACGAACGTGCCCCCGCGGCGCATTAACGAAATTGTCTACGGACGCCGCGCTGTAACGGCAGATACGGCACTTCGGTTGGCCAGATACTTCGGTACGTCGGAAATGTTTTGGCTGAATCTTCAGGCGCGGTACGACTTGGATATTCAGCGGCAAAAGGTCGGTACACGGCTGGCGACTGTTCGCCCGTTTGGTGAGAAGGCCAAGAGGATGACGGCTCCATCCCGCAGCCAACGTGCGTTGGTACGTGCTGCAAAATCTGGTGCGGCACGTTCCGGATATAGGCGAAAAGCGAAATAAATGCTCCGAGCCGACGGCTACTCGATCGACCCGTAGCTCAGCGTCACACTCTCCGCATCGCTCGCGTTCGAAACATTGCTGATCTTTGCATCGGTCAATGTGATGCTCGCGAGCGATCCGCACGTCAAGGTCGCGCTGCCGCCCGCGGTGAGTTTCCGCGAGGCCGCGACAGCCGCCGTTGCAGTCGTGCTCGGGCGCGTCTTGAACGTGAATCCCGATCCTTTGGCGAGACTCCAGGACTCGACCGGCAGCGCGCCGCTCGCGCCGGGCAATTTCATGGAGCAGGACGGCGTGGCGCCTGAAGAACGGAGCGCAGGCGTCGCCGTCATCGACTGCGGTATGTCCTTCCCGCCGGCAGATTTCTGATCCTTGTAGGTGTAATGCACGATGCCGTAATCGAGCGCGACGTTCTCCACCGGAATGTCGCCCGGTCCGCCGGAAACGCTGTAGTTCGAGATGACGACGTGCTGCATCTCGACGGTCAGGTAGGCCACGTTCTTATTGCTCGATTCGCCGTCGGCGCGGTAGCAGGTGAGCGTCACCTTCGCGAACTGCTTGCCGGACCAGCAGAACTTCATGATGCTGTTCGAGGCGCTGTCGAGGTATTTCGTGAAGGTCAGGTTCTGATGCGTCGCCTGCTCGATGGTCCCCGCGCCCGCCGTGCTGCGCGTCGGGCTCGTGGGCTGTACGAATCCGTGGCTCCAGGAAAGGACCTCGATCTGCTTCTCGCGGCCGTCGGCGGTGCTGCCGCCCGCGATGCCCGGCCCTTCGAATTTGATGTACATGTTCGTCGCCGCGCCGGCACTCACGGCGACCACTGCACAGAAAAGGGCGGTGAGAAGCGATACACGACGCGCGAGCGACATAGGGGCCTCCTTCGTGATGGATGGACGGGACGGCCACAGTGTAGCTCATCGTTGACCGCGGCCTTTCCGCTCGGGCGCTACATTGATGTTGATGAAGAACATCCGCGTTGCGTCGCCCTGCCCCACGTCGTGGGAGTCGATGGCCGGCGACGACCGCGTGCGCTATTGCTCGCTCTGCAACCTCAACGTCTACAACTTCGCGGAGCTGACGCGTAACGAAGTGCGAGAGCTGTTGCTGCGAAGCGAAGGACGCGTTTGCGGACGCCTGTATCGCCGCACTGACGGAACGATCCTGACGCGCGACTGTCCGACCGGACTGCGCGCACTGCGGCGGCGCGTGTCGCGCATCGCGAGCGCAACCGCCGCAGCGCTGTTCAGCTTTGCGTCGTTCGCGTTCGGCGGCACGATGTGCGAGATGAAGAAGCACGGCCACATCAAGCTCGACATCGAGCGAAGCGCTGCGCCGCAGAAGGCGATGCTCACCGGTGTGGTATTAGCCGCGGGCAATCCGCTGCCGGGAGCCACGGTGAAGGTTCGCAGCGAGACTGGAATTGCGGAGCTCACCACCGTCTCGGACGCGACCGGCGCCTTCACTGTCGCGTCTATCGATGACGGTCTCTATCGCGTGGAAGTGACGCTCGCAGGTTTCAATCCGGCCGCGATCGAGCACCTGCAGCTGGACGGGAACGAGGTCACGAAGGCGCAGTTCTCGATGCAGCTTGCTGAAATGCAGACGGTCGGCATCATCGCGGTGGATCCGCAACTGCGCAACGAGCCCCTCACGACGACCTTCACGCAGGACTTCATCAACAAGTTGCCGATCCGATGAAATCGCACGATTCACTGAAGAACATTCGCATCGCATCGCCGTGTCAGGCGTCGTGGGCGGCGATGGCCGGCGACGACCGCGTGCGCTACTGCTCGCTCTGCAGTCTCAACGTCTACAACTTTTCGCAGATGACGCGCGACGAAGTGCGCGAGCTGCTGCTGCGAAGCGAAGGGCGCGTCTGCGGACGGCTGTATCGCCGCGCCGACGGAACCATCCTGACGCGCGACTGCCCTACTGGACTGCGCGCGCTGCGGAGGCGCATGTCGCGCATCGCGAGTGCAACGTTCGCCGCGCTGTTCAGCTTCGCGTCGTTCGCGTTCGGCGAGATACGCAAGCGGGGCGACATCGAACTGCAGATTGAGCAGAGCGCTGCGCCGCAGAAGGCGGTCTTCACCGGTTTCGTGCTCTTCGGCGGTAACCCGCTGCCGGGAGCGACGGTGACCGTTTGCAGCGAGACCGGCGGCACGGAGCGCAACGCCCTGTCGGACGGAAGCGGCGCGTTCAGCATCGCAGGACTCGACGACGGTTTCTATCGCGCGGAAGTGACGCTCGAAGGGGCGCTCAAACCGGCGGTGATCGAGCATCTCCGGCTGAACGCGAACGAGATCACGAAGGCAGAGTTCGCGGTGCAGCTCGACGGCATTACCGAAGTCTCGGCCGGCGGGATCTCGGTGGACACGCGGAACGAGGGCGTCAAGAGCACGTTCACGCAGGACTTCATCAACAAGCTGCCGCTCTGATGGCGAGGGGTGGTGTAGGACAAGCTCTCAGCTTGTCCGGGGGTGTCCGCAACGGGACAAGCTGAGAGCTTGTCCTACACCAAGCCCGGCGAGGGCGCGTTGGACTTAGCGTTGGACTTAGTGGGGCGACGGCCGCGCTCTTCCCGGGACGCCGACGCTGAAGGCGGGCGCAAGCGAATACTCGTACGAGTTTCCGGCCGGATCTTCGAGGTGCAGTTGCAGATCGATCAGCGCGGGCTCGCGGGTGACGGGCGCGAGGTCGCAGCGGAACAGCGTGCCGAATGACGGATGGCCGGCGGCTTGCGCTTCCTTCAGATTCAGGAGGCCGTTTGCGACGATGGTGTACGGCAGTTCGTGCCACGCGTCGCTGCCGTGCGTTTTCCAGCGCACCGACGTCGCCTCGACGCGCACCGGGCCGCCGTCGATCTCGTTCGGTCCGACGGGCACGAGATCGATGGCGGAGAACTGCAGCGCGCCGTTCGCGTGGGGGAAGAAATCGCTCGCGATGCTGCCGTTCGCATCGAGCAGGCGCAGCGACATGAGCACCGGCGGCGCGTGGTCCGGCTGACTGGTGTCGAACCGCGCCGTCACGTGCGACTCACCGGCGATGCCGTGCACGCGAGCGGGCCGCGTGATCTCGAGGCGGTACTGCTCCTCGCCGAAATCGGCCCACGGATCGATGAAGATCTTTCCCGATTGCACGAGCTGATCGGCGGAGTCGTACAGCTTCACCTCGGCGCCGTTCGCCTCGGCGTTGCGCGATTCGCCGAAGCCGCCGAGGTAGGAGGTGTCGGTGAAGAGCTGCTCGTCGCCGATGAAGATGAACGAGCGCGGCAGCGCGAGGCCGGTGCCGAACGTCATGACCTCGCCCGGCCGCGGTACGTACGTCGCCGGATCGTCGCGCAGCCACGGCGAGAGATCGAGACCGCGCGCCGTCAGACGGATGATCGGCGTGCCGACGCCGGTGAAGCGCGCGAGCGACGGCGCGTCGGGCGGCAGATCCTCGAACGGTGCCGGCGGCGCCATCTTCACCTGGCCCGCCGTTGTCGGACTGACATTCGGATGCGTCTCCGCTGTGACGAACGCCGTCCCGGTCCACACCGTCCCCGCCTCCGCCGGATGCGCTTCGCCGCTGAACACATGCAGCGCCCACAACGGCCCATGGATCAGTACTCCCGATCCGATCACGCCCTCCGGCCGCACCGCATCCGGCGGCACGGCGATGCGCACCGGCACACGCGTCCACATCGACGAGTCGACGGTGCGTGTGACGTTGCCCGCGATGCCGTTGATCGGCGCAAAGCCCGCCGCGTACGCCGCGCCTTGCGGCTCCGTGCACGATTCGACCGGCACGAGCGTGAAGCGGCTGCTCAGCGGTGACATCAGCAGACGCGTGTCCGGGAACAGCAGCAGCACTTCGCCGTTCATGCCGGAGCCGTCGGGCCAGATCAGGCCGAACTGATGCGAGCAGTTGCGCCGGTTCTCGAGCAGCTGCCCGCGATCGTCGCGCGCGGAGAGCGAGACCTCGTGCTGCGCCATCGCCGCGGAAACATTCACGGTCGCGGTGTCGGAGATCGATTGCCGCTCGACGATGATCCAGCGATATGTGTCGTCGATCGACGACGGCGTGACTTCCACGTCATACGCGCCGATCGGCACATGCACGCGAACGTCGTGCTCGTTCAGGCCGGCGTAAGCGCGGACCACTGCGCGCGAGCTGATGCTGACCGCCGACGCGCTGAACGAATCGTCGCCGTCGTAATGAATCGTCATCTCCGCCGCTTTGACGAACGCCCACGGCACGCGCATGGTCATCGCGCCGCCGAGGATCTGAATGACGCCGCCGAATGCGAGCGAGCCTTCGAGCGGCGCGGGCACAACGGCGTTGTCGACCTGCAGCAGCAGCGTGACTGTCTGCGATTGTCCCGGCGCGAGCATGAACGCGGCGGGCGAGATGTCGAGCGTGATTCCGTCGCCGGCGCTGTCCGCGTTCAGGGAGAGCGACATCGGGCGGGACGAACCGTTCGTCAGCGTGAACGTTTGCAAGCCGGTCCAGAGCGGGTTCGACGAACGATCGCGGCCGAAGCCGATCGTCGACGGCATCGCGAAGAGATCGGAGGCGATGGCGCGCGAGGCGTCGACCCTCCCCGCTCCTTCGATCATCGCTTCGTTGCCGAGCGGCAGTGCGCTCTGCACGATCGCCGACTTGAGCATGACCGGCGTCCAGTCGTGATGCAGCGATTTGAGCAGCGCGACGACGCCCGCCACGTGCGGCGTGGCCATCGACGTGCCGCTCTCCGTGACCGTGTCGCCGCCCAGCTTGGCCGACGAGATGGCGACGCCCGGCGCGACGACTTCCGGCTTGACGGCGAGACTGCCGGACACAGGTCCTTTGGAGCTGAAGTCCGCAATTCGGTCTTTGTCGTCGGACGCGCCGACGGCGATCGCGGACGGCGCATTGGCCGGCGTGCCGATGGTGAAGAACTGCCCGTCGTTGCCGGCGGCGATGCAGAAAACGACGCCGGCGGCGGTCGCGTTGTCGATCGCTTTGGAGAGCTCGTCGTCGGGGGTGCCGGGACGGCCGAGGCTCATGTTGACGACGTCGGCGTGATCGCTGGTGTCGCCGTCGCCGTTCGGATCGACCGCGCGCTCGACCGCCGCGAGGATCGTCGAGTCGTAGCCGGAGCCGTATTGGTCGAGAACTTTGTACGCGAGGAAATGGACGTCGGGAGCGACGCCGGTGAGTCCTCCCCCGTTCGCACCGACGATACCGGCGACATGCGTGCCGTGCCCGTTGTCATCGAGCGGATCGTCGTCGCCGTTGACGAAGTCGTAGCCCCCGACGACGCGGTTTCCGAATGCAGGATGTTTGTAGTCGATGCCGGTGTCGATGATGGCGACGGTGACGCCGGCGCCGCGCGTCGTCGCCCACACCGCCGGCGCATTGATCTTCGAGACGCCGCGGAGTGCGGCAGCTTGCTGCCGCACTACCAACGCATGCACTTCGCGATCAATGTGCACCGCCTTCACATACTCCAGCGCCCGAATCGCCGGAATCTCCTTCGCATCAACGATCGCGCTGACTCCCGAATACACGCGCGTGAACGTATGCGTGATGCGCGGCGCCGTCCTGATCGACTGCGTAGTGGCGTGAATGCGATGCAGGTCCTGTTCGAAGTGCGCCGGCGTTTTACGGAACTCGATGATGACGCGCGAAGTCAGGCGCGGCGTCTCGATGATGCGGCCGCTGCGGGTGATGGAGACTTGTGCCGGTCCGTTCGGGCCGGCGGTGATGGTGTGGACTTGTTGGGCCGCGGATGAGGCCGCAATGGCGATGAGGATGAGGAGCCGTTTCACGGTCCCATTTTCCTCTTTGCGCGCTGATTCGCGCGATCGAGAGCGGCGAGCAAGTCGGGCTCATCCGTCTCCGTCGTCATCCCGAGCGTAGTCGAGGGACCTGGGGGGGCGGGCGGCACGGGTATCGCGCCGCCAACCACCCGGGTCCCTCGACTACGCTCGGGATGACGAAGGAGACGGCGGTCCGCGGTCTCGGCGAGCAGCAAAAACACGGCCATCGCGATCAACCACCCGCCCAGTGCCACCGGCTGCCGCTTCCGCGCGAGGTCCTTCCACACCTCGCTCGCTGTCATTCGCTCCCGCCCGCCCGTAGCCCGCGCGATGTGCTCGAGCGTCTTGCGGCCTGCGTCGTTCGCGTTCGGCGCGTACTCCGGCGAATACGGCAGACGCACGGCGGGCAGCGATACGCGGCCGGCGCCCGGCACATCGACCGACGACAGATACGTTTCATCGCCACGCATCGGCAGCTCGATGGTCAACTCGTCGGGCGTGATCCAGCGCATCTTCGCTTTCGTCACCGCGGGCGGCAGTCCGGGCGCGCCGGAGAGCGTCGTCACGTTCGGAACATCGACGACCGAAGAAGACGTCCGCTCCGGATCGAGCTGCAGCGAGATGCGGCACGCGCCGTTCGACACATGCTGCGTGACGAGCAGCTCGTTCGGCAGCGACGACGCGCCTCCCGCCGTCCACCGCACGAGGCTCGACTCGAAGCTTCCTGCGTCGGGCCACGTCCCAATCGCGCCGGTCAGCGCGCCATCGACTTCGCCCGTGTACGCGAGCGCGCGCCCGAGTCCCGCCTGCCACGACGCGACGAACGGCGCGTGGTATTCGTCGGCGGTCAGCACCGCGGGCGATGCGCCGTCGCGCAGGTAGCAGAGATTGAAGCCGCCCGCGGGCGGCGGCGTGAACGTGCGGCCGCTGAGCGAGACCAGCGCGGCGGTCGGTTGCAGCGGCGTCGGCACATCGATCAGCGCACTGCGCGCCACGATGAACGTGTCCTGCGCGAAGAGGCGCGGCAGATCGTCCGGATCGTCGGTGAACCAGCACTGGCCGCCGCCGCGGCGCGCGATGTCGCGCAGCAGCTCCGCGTCCTGATCCTGCGGCGTGCCCATGCCGATGACGGAGACCGTGATGTTGGCGTTGCGGCAGCGCTCGAGGAGCGCTTTGTAATCGCCCGGCTCCTCCGAATCGTTCGCATCGGCGAAGAGGAGGATGTGCTTCGTCTGCGAGCCGGCGGTGAGCAGCATGTTCGCCGAAGTGGCGAGCGCGGGGTAGATGAAGATGCCGCCCCCTTCCGACTCGACGCTCATGATCTTCGAGCGGAGCATCGATTCGCGTCCTTCGATCGGATCGAGGTCGGCGACGATGTGCGATGAGCTGTCGACGGCGACGACGCCGAGCTCGTCGTTCGGCGAGAGCAGGTCGAGCACCTGCACCGCGCTCAGATCGGCGAGCTGCATCTTCGTGCGGCCGCCGCCTGCGGTCATCGCCATCGAGCCGGAGCGGTCCATCGTCACCACGATCGACATGCGCAGCTTGCGATGCTCGCGGCGCAGCTCCATCGACACCGGCAGCACCGGCTCGAGCGGCGATTTGAAGTAGCCGCCCGCGGCGAACGAGCTGCGGCCGCCGGTGATCATCAGGCCGCCGCCGGCGTCCGTCACCCACGATGCGAGCGTCTTCATGCCGGTGACGCCGATGTCGTTCGCCGGCACGTTTTCGAGAATGACCGCGGAGTGGTTGGCGAGTGTTTCCAACGAAAACTGCGGGTGTGGATCGGTTTGCACGTTCACGCCGGAGCTAGTGAGTAGCTGAGAGAACTGAGAGGACGGAGAGGCGGAGACGAGGAGGACCGGCTTCGGGCCGTTGACGCCGATGAGGAAGCGGGCGTGATTGTTCTCCGGCACCGGATCGACGGTGCCGCCGTCGACATCGAGCGTGTACGAGAGCAGTCCGCCGTTTGCCGCGCGATCGCGAAATGCGATCGGATTCGCGCCGGCGTCGAAGTGCTGCCTGCCGTGCGCGATGACGGTCGCGCCGCGGCGCAGGACGACATCCGCATCGTGTGCGACCGGCGCGCGGATCGCGGCGCGGATGACGAACGCTTCGCCCGGACCGACGGTCGCCGGTGCGTCGATGCGCTCGATCGCGAGGTCGTTCGCCGACGGACGCTCGGCCATGCGGTAGTCGATGGCGACACCGCGATCGGCCGCGACGAGCATCGCCGCGGATGGATCCTCGCCCGACCAGCGGCCATCGCTCAGCAGCACGATGCGGCCGGGCGTGTTCGGCGGAATGAGGGAGAGCGCGGTCTCCAGTCCGCGCTGCATGTTCGATTCGGGCTGGTTCTGCGCCATCGCGAACGGCGCGGTCTCGATCTCCGCGTCGCGGCCGAACGAAACGATCTGCAGCTGCGAGCCGGAGGGCTGCGACGAGCGGAGCGACTTCGTCACCTCGCGCTCGAGCGCATCGGCATCGCGCGGCATCGACAGGCTGCGATCGGCGACGACGACCACCGTCCCCGCGCGGCTCGGCAGCTGCACCGCGAGCCCCGCAAGCGCGAGCAGGATCGCGAGGAGCAACGCGACGCGGATGATGAGGTTGTGTGGACGCCAGACGACCAGCGAGATGCCGAGCGGAATCGCGAGCAGCAGCCAGATCGGATGGGTGAACGTCATCGGAGTGCGGCGGCCATGCCGCCGCTCTTTCCAGCGCGGCCATGCCGCGCGCGGTCCGGACCGAATGCGACGGCATGGCCGCCGTATTGCGAGGTGATTCGCTGATGAATGGCGAGGACGGCGAGGGCGGCGAGCAGGAGCAACCACGCGACGTTCTCGTATCCCCCCGCGATGAGCGCCGCTTCGCTCCAGCCGTTCCACGTTCCGCTCTTCGCCTTCGAGAGGTCCGACTCCTCCGCGTTCAACGCATTGCATGCGAACTGGTATCCGTCGACGCGCCAGATGCCGGGGTGCGACGCGAGCATGACTTTGTGTCGGCCGTCCGGCAGCACGAGCTCGTTCAGGCCGCCGTCGACGACATTCGCGGCACGGAATCCGGGCGCTTCGTCGCCGCGCAGCTCGATCAGGTTCCAGATCAGCGACGGCCACGCGGGCGAGCGCTGCAAGGTCGACTGGGACGGATTGAGGCGCATCCGGAAGTGATGCGATTCCTCCGTCAGGAGGGGCTGATCTCCGGCCAGCACGACCGGCGTTCCTGCCATCGTTCCGGAGCTGGCGGTCCAGATCACGCCGTCGAGATCGACGCCTTCGCTGATCGGATTCGTGCGATCGATGAGGAAGGGGCCGGCGTGTGCGATGCCGGTGGGGGCGGTGATGAGCTCGAGGGACCAATTGGCGGTTGTGGGGTGATCGGTGATGGTGTAGGGCAACCTCTCAGGTTGCCGGGACAAGCTGAGAGCTTGTCCTACACCAACACCAACACCTGTGAGCAGCGCGCGGCCGGTGGCGGTCACGGCGCGCTCGACATCGCGGCGAAGCAGGGCGTCTTTCACGTCGACCGTCACCAGGACCGGCGGCTTGCGCTCGGGCAGCAGGGTGACGTGATTGTCGAACGCGGCGTCGTCGTCGCTCAGCTGCGCTTCGACGACTTTCGCGCCGGGCGGCAGCTCGAACGAGAAGCGGCCGGTGCGGCGGCCGGTGAAGAGCGTGCGGCCGTCCGCGGCGATCGTCATCGACGCCGGCTCGCCCGCGATCTCGAGCAGCACGCGATCGCGTCCCGCGCGCGAGCGTGCCGCCGCGATGAACGCCGCGTTCTTCGCCGGCTCGCCGAACGCATGCCACTGCACGCGCGGACCGGCGCTGTGCGGCGGCGCGTGATCTGTGACGACGAGCACGAGCGCGTTCGGACCGGCGAGCTGCGTGGCGAATGCCAGCGCGGCGTCGATGTCGGACGACGGCGCGTTGCACGACCATTGTTGGAGTGATGCGACTTGCGGCGTCGCGCCGGCGAGGATGTAGCGGATCGGATCGAAGTGGCTGCCGAGTTGGGAAACGTACTCGCGGGCACGCTGCTGCGCGCCGGCCTGCATCGAGAGCGAGTCGTCGAGGATCACGATCAGCGGACGGGTGCCGGTGAGGCGCGGCAGCATCGGGCCGGCGGCCGCGAGCACGAGCAGGAGCAGCGCGAGCGCTTCGAGCCAGAACGTGAGCGGCAGGCGGAGAAACTCGCGCTTGCGGCCTGCGGTGGCGGGACGGCGCAGCGCGGCCCACAATATCAGGCTGGAGACCTGCCGCGTCTGCGGGCGGCGATGAAACAGGTAAATCACCGCGAGCAGCGGAATGGAGATCAGTCCGAACAATGCGGCGAGCGACGTCAGCACGCGATGATCTCCGCCTGCGCGAGCGCATCGAACATCAGATCTGGTCCGACATCCTCGGCGACACACCGCAGCAGCAGCACGCGGCTGTCGCGCGCGGCGTCGTCCCAAAGCTGGCGATGACGAATCAGCGCATCGCGAAACGTGGCGAGCGCCGCGTCGTCGATGACGATGTCCTGCTCCTCGTTCGTCTCGATGTCGATGAGCTTCAGATCGCCGCGCAGGTCGCGGCATTCATCCGCGGCGGCTATGACTTCGATCACGATCGCCGCCGATGCGCCGCCCGCCAGCGCGTGCAACAGCGGCGCGGGATCGGAGGGCCAGAGCAGATCGCTGAGCAGCACGCGGATGCTGAACGGCCGCAGCATCGACGCGCCGCGCACGATTGCCGGCGCAGGATCGCCTGGATGTTCGAGCTCGACGCCGTTCCACTGCGATGCGCGCTCGTTACCGTGCGCCACGCGATGCAGCGATTCGCGCGCCATCCAGAGCGCGTACGGAAACCCGCCGTTGCGCGCAGCCGTCGCGAGCATCGCCGCCAACGACAGCGTGACCTCGGCCTTGCGCGGCTCGAGCGCCATCGAGCGCGAGCCGTCGACGATCAGATCGACGAACGGACTGACTTCCTCGTTGAAGCGCTTCACCGCGAGCTTGTCGCTGCGCGCGAAAAGGCTCCAGTCGAGATGGCGAAGATCGTCGCCCGGCTCGTAGTCGCGGTAATCGCGGAACTCGAGCGAGCCGCCCGCGCGGCGACCCTCGCGCGTGCCGCCCGCGAGCAGTTGCAACTTGCGCGGAGGCACGAGCGTGCGCGAGAGGCCGGCGCGCTCGCCGTCGATGAGCGCCTGGCGGTACGTCATCCCGAGGGTAGTCGAGGGACCTGTGCGGGCGGGCGGCACGTTCACCGCGCCTCCAGCCACCCAGGTCCCTCGACTACGCTCGGGATGACGGCCGCGTCGCGCGGCATAAATCTCCCAAACAGCGCCATCATCCACGGCAGATTCGCGGCCATCACCACCGCCGCCCACGATGCGAGGATCAACGTTCGCATCGTCCACAACTGCGGGGGCGAGGTGACGGGAAACGGATCGGCGAGCGTGGTCAGGCGGATCACGGTCGAGAAGTTCGCACCGTCGCTGTCGGCGGCGAGTGCGACGAGCGGCGGCACGACCGCGAGCACGATGAACAGGGCGAGAACCAAGGCCCACGTGTTGCGGATCGGGACGCGTCCGGCGAGCACGGTGCGCCGCAGCCAGAGCGCGGAGCCTGCGTAGCCGATCACGCACGCGCAGCCGTCGAAGAGCCACGTCGCGGCCTCATTCACATTCATGCCGGTGGTGTAGTGCGTTGCGACGAAACGGTAGATCGTCACCGTCGCGAGCATCATGGCGATCGCCCATAGCGTGCCGCCGCCGCCGCTGTAAAACACGAACGCGAGCAATCGCTTCGGCAGTGCGCGCGGAATCGTGCGCGTGATGCGCGGCCCCCACTCCTCGCGCTCGCCGATCGCGCTGAAAAGTACGAGCGTCTGCAGTGACGCCGACAGAATCGCCCACACCAGCAGGACGTCGGACGACGCGGTGCTGATCATCACCCAGACGGTCAGCACGAGGGTGAGCGCCCACAGCGCGGTGAGAAGCGCGCGCAGCGGCAACGCGCGATTCGCGCTCGGCGGCGAGATCAGCGCGATGCTCAGGAAGATGAGGAGCACGTCGAACGCGGCGATGACCACGAGCACGGACAGCAGCTCGCGCCACGGCGAGCCGGTGCCGAAGCGCATGCTGACGCGCGTCGCGCGGATCAGAATCCCGCTCACGAAAATCGCATCGGCGATGGTGAAGAAAAAAACGACCAGCGCGAGGAGGATCTTGAACGGACGGCTGGCCGGAATCGCGCCGATGAAAATGGCCAGGATCGATTGCGACACGACGAGGAAGAAGCCTGCGGTGGTGACGTAGATGATGGCGATGAAGTCGATGCCGCGCAGCACGTAGCTGAACATCAGGAACGGCACCGCGGCGCTGAAGATGAGCGCGGTCAGCGCGGCCGCGGAGACGATCTTGCCGAGGATCACGTTGCGCGGGCGGATGGTGGTGATGAAGAGGAGATCGACGTTGGAGTCGGAGCGCTCCGACATCATCCGCACGCCGGTGTAGATCGGGATCAGGATCATCGAGCCGAAGATCAGGACGTTGTAGATCAGCATGAAGAGCGTGCCGCCGACCGCCATCCGCTCGACCGTCGTGCTCTCGATGCGCTGCCCGATCATCGCGCCGATGACGGTGATCATCTGCGCGATGAGGCTGAGCACGAGGAGGGTGACGACGAAGCGTCCGCGGACCGCCTGGCGGAGCTCTTTGACCACGATTGGATTTAGAAAATCTGAAACCGGAAACCTGAAACCTGAAAAAGGCAGGCGGCCGGTCCGTTCTGCGCTTTTTTCAGGTTTCAGGTTTCCGGTTTCAGGTTTTCTCACTGCACGCCTCCGGTCGTCACGTCCATGAACAACTGCTCGAGATTCGCGCGCTGCTGGCGGAACTCGGCGATGCGATGGCCGCGGCGGATCAGCTCCGCGAGCAGCTCGCTCGCCTCGGTATCCGAGCCCGTGTAGTCGACCGTCACCTCGTCATCGTCGACGCGCACTTCGCGCGTGCCGGGCATCTCCAGGAGCGAGCGATGCAGCGCATCGATCGCGGTCAGTGCGCGGATCACGATCGTGCGCGTTGCTTCATCGCGCACCAGCAGGTCGTCGAGCTTCCCCGCTTTCAGCACGCGGCCGCGCTCGATGATCACCGCGCCGGTGCAGATCTCGGAGAGCTCGGTGAGGATGTGCGAGCTCATGAGGATCGCCTTCCCCTGCGACGAGAACACGCGGATCAATTCGCGCAGCTCGATGCGGGCGCGGGGATCGAGTCCCGCCGCCGGCTCGTCGAGGATCAGCACCTTCGGATCGTGCAGCAGCGCACGGGCGAGGCAGACGCGCTGATTCATCCCCTTCGACAGCGACTTGAGCGTCTTGTGGCGGATGCCGATGAGGTTCGTGAACTCCTCGATGCTGTCCAGCGTCTTCTTCCGCCGCGCCGATTCGATGCGATATGCGCGGGCGAAGAAGTCGAGGTACTCGTGCACGGTGATGTCGTGATGGGTCGGCAATGCGTCGGGCACGAAGCCGAGCAGCCGCCGCGCTTCCTCCGGCTCCTGCACGACCGACACGCCGTCGATGAACGCATCGCCGCTGGTCGGCTCGTCGAGGGTGGCGAGCATGCGCATGGTGGTCGTCTTGCCCGCGCCGTTCGGTCCGACGAATCCGATCACTTCGCCCGAGGCGAAGGAGAACGAGATGCCGTCGACGGCGACCATCTTGCCGAACGTCTTGCGCAGATTCGCGGCCTCAAAACGCATCGCGCGTGCTCCATTTCGCAATGCCGAGGACGACGCCCGGCGTGCTCTGCGCGAGCGGTTTTTCCAGCGCGTTCTCGACGAACGGCGACGACTGCAGCACCGCGATGTACATGCCGGGCCGCAGCATCTGATGCGGATCGGTGCGCAGCCGCTCGCCCCAGGTCGCCCATGATTCCGGCGGGCCCGCGAGCAGGTCGACGTCCGGCCTCGTGGTTTGTGACGCCGTCTGTTTCAGCGTGACGTGCGCGCCCGGCTCGACGATGCCGGCCTCGTAGATTTTCCCGGCCGCGTCGGCGACCCACAGCTGCACGATGCGCGAGCCGAAGCCGTTGACGGCGCCGATCGCGCCGCGCTCCTGCGTCAGCGACAACCGCTCGCGCCGGTGCTCGTTCTTGCGCAGCGCGAAGTAGGTCGAGACGCGGCTGTCGACCCATCCCGACAACAACCGCTGGCCATCATTCGCATCGAGCTCCTGCACGCGCTCGGAGTGATCGTATGGAAGGATCTGCGTCTCGGAGGAAAAGCGGATGTCGCCATCAGGCGGAAGTGTGCAATACACCCCGCAAATCCCGAGCGTCGTCGCCTCGGCGCTGTTCTCGTCGAGGTACGTGATCGACGCGGCGCGATAGATGCGCTGCCATCCTTCGCCGAAGAGACTGGTCGCGATCAGGATGCCGCTGGTGATCGTCGCAAATGCGGGCAGTGTCCAGAAAATCCAGAGCCGGCGATCGCGCTTTGCGAGCCAGAAGAGTGTGACCGGGCCGCCGACGAGCGCGAATGTCAGGAGCAGCGCGAACATCACGCCGACCGGCACTTTCGACTGGCCGAGGAGCGGCATCGCGTTGATCGGCGATTCCTCGGTGCGAATCAGACCGTTGTGGCGTTCGCAGGAGACGATGATCTGGTTGAACAGCGTCTCCGGCGCGGCGTCGAGCGAGCCCGGCACGTTGATGATCGTGCCGAATCCTTCGCCCGATTTCGTGAAGTGCTCCGTCGCCTGGAGCAGCTGCGCGTCGGTGGGCGTGATCGATCCGCCGGTGACGAGCAGCAGTCCGCCGGCGCGCACCCAGCGCAGCACCGCGATCTGCGCCGCGGCAGGCATTTCGTTCCAATCGGTGGGCGTCATGCCGATCGCGCTGTACGCGGTGTAGGCGAGCCAGTTCGTGCTCCACTGCTGCGGCGGCACGTCGGTGCGCGTGAACTCGAACATGTTCGGCTGATAGCCGCGCGCCGTGATGTCGGCGCGCAGCTTGGTGTCGACGAACGAGCGGCTGAAAAGGATCTGCGTCGCGGGACGGCCGCTGCCGCCGCCGGGGAGGGTCAGCTTTCCTTCGCGCGTGCGGCCGTCGACGCTGATTCGCACTTCGCGCGGCGGCGCCCAGCCGATGATCGGCTCGTCGACCGCGACCTCGATCGTCGACCGCGCCGGCGATACGAACTTCCGATTCACATGCACCTCGGAGCGCACTCCGTATCCCGGCGCAGTGATCGACAACGCGACTTCGTGCGAGTCGGAGGTGGGATTGACGATCTCGAACCGCCGCTCGTTGTAGCCCCAGGTGCCGCCGCTGTTGAGGGACGGGAGGGAGGTGACTTGCACGGGGCCGAATTGCTCGGCATGCGCACGGCCGGACAGCAGGAGGATTAGTGCGAAACCGACGCCCCTCATCCGGCCGTCGGCCACCTTCTCCCCGCGCGGCGGGGCGAAGGTCAACGCGTCTCGCGCAGCGCAAGCTCCATTGACCTTCGCCCCGCTTGCGGGGAGAAGGTGGCCGAAGGCCGGATGAGGGGCCGGATGAGGGGAACGATCACGCAATCGTCACATCCTCAGGCAGCCGCACACCTGTCTCATCGATCGACTTCAACAGATCATCGACCACCTGCCGCGTGCCGATGCCGTCGAGCCGTCCGCGATATCCGAGCATGAGGCGATGACCGAGGACGGCATGCGTGACGCGGCGTACGTCGTCGAAACCGACGGTCGGCCGTCCCGACAACAGCGCCTCCGCCCTCCCCGCCTCGGCCAGCGCAATCGCAGCACGGGGCGATGCACCGAGGCTCACGTACTTCGCGACCGACTCGGTGTGCTCCGGACCTTCGGGATGCGTCGCGGCGACGAGTCGCGCGATGTAACGCGACACGGCTTTCGGCAGAAAGATGCGATCGACCGCGGCGAACAGCTCGCGCAGCTCGTCCTGCGTGACGCGCGATTGCGGCGCAGGCGGCTCGCCGCGGCGGCGCGTCGAGATGATGTCGTCGAGCACGTCGACATCGACATTCGTCACGTTCAGCTTGAACAGAAACCGGTCGATCTGCGCCTCGGGCAGCGGATACGTTCCCTCGAATTCGATCGGATTCTGCGACGCCATCACGAAAAACGGATCGGGCAGCGGACGCGTGACGCCGAGCAGCGTCACCGCGCGCTCCTGCATCGCTTCGAGCAGCGCCGACTGCGTTTTCGGCGATGCGCGATTGATCTCGTCCGCGAGCAGGATGTTCGCGAAGATCGGCCCCGGCTGAAACGCGAGCCGGCGCGGACCGCCGCCGTCGCTCTCCTGCAGGATGTTTGTGCCGAGGATGTCGCCCGGCATGAGGTCGGGCGTGAACTGCACGCGCTTTAGCTCGAGGCTGAGCACGTCGCCGAGCGCTTTGGCCAGCATCGTTTTGCCGAGGCCGGGGACGCCTTCGAGCAGGATGTGGCCGCGCGAGAGGATGCCGATGACGACGAGCCGGTGCAGCGCTGTGCGTCCGAGGAGGATGCGATCGAGCTCGTCGATGATCGAGGTCGCGCGGCGCGTGTGCGGGAGCAGCTCGTCGGGTTGGATCAAACTCATTTCGGTGTCCTCTCGAAAAAGCGTCCGACGGTGCCGCGATGGCGCGGCAGCACGGTCGTGGTGTAAGCGGAGCCGGCGCCGCCGCTCGCGGTGAGCGCGCCGCCGGCGGATGCGCGCATCTGCGTCTGTTGCGGAGCGGTGGCGCTCATGCCGACGAGCTGACTGTCCTCGAGCGACGCGGCAGTCGCGGGCGGAAGCGCGTGATCTTTGAACTTCTCATTTGCGGTCTGGGTCTCTTCGCCGAAGAAGAGCGGTGCGTCGCCGCGTCCGCGATCGACACCGCCGCGTCCCGGCCGCCCCGTCGGACCGGCCATGGAGCCGCTGCGATGCTCGCGCAGGTAACGGGCGAGCTCCGAGCTCTCCGGGTTGTCGAATTTGCGCAGCGACTTCGGATCGATCATCCCCTTCGCCGCGAGCTTCGCCAGACGATTGCGCAGACCGGCCTTGCTCTGACGCGCGGCCGCGCCGATCTTGCCCGGATCTGTCGTCCCGAGGTGTGGCGCCGCCGACTCGGCGGCGCGCAGCAAGTCGGCCAACGCCGCCGGGTCGGCGGCGGCCACACTGGCCATCGCTTCGAGCTGCGACAGCGTTTCGCCTTTGCGAATCGCATCTTCCGCGGCAGTCCCGGCGGCTTTCGTCACCGCGTCATCGACTGCATCGAGCGTCTCCCACGCCTTCGCCGGATCGTCGCCCGCGGCATTCGTCTTCAACTCTTCGACCGTCTGCTGCAGCGCGTCGGCGCGCTCCGGCGGGATGATTTTTTCTTCCTGCAGCAGCTCGATCTTCTCTTCGAGCCGCTTCGCGTCGGCGCCGAGCTGCAGCGTGTGATGCGATGACGCGCCGCCGATCGGAATCAGCATTGCGCCGATCACGAACGCCGCACATCCGGCGAGGTAGAGCAATTTCTTTCGTGCGTTCCATCGAATGGCAGGGACGTCGACGTTCGGCAGCGACCAGCCGCCGAGCGGCACGTCGGCCGATGCGGCCGCGAGTCCGCCGCAGTGCTGCCGCGCGTCGAGAAAAGAGAGGAGTGCGCGATCTCCCGGCGCCGACCGGATGCCGCGTCCGGCCGCGAGCACGGCAACGATCGCCGTCCCGGCAAGACCGGCTGCGAGCACGACATCTGCAGGCGCACCGAGGACTCGGGCGATCAACGCGCCGATGCCCCAGAGGAGGAACCAGCCGCCGGCGGCCATGAGCAACGCGCGCAATGCAAGCGCCGTTGCCACTCTCCGGCGGAGAACGCGAACCGCTGATTCGACGTCTCTCATTTGGGCTGTCCTTCGAGTATACGGAGAGAATCGCGCACCCGTTACGATAGACACCCGCATGGCACAAATCGAAACTCATCGCGTGGCGGTGATCGGCGCCGGTCCGATCGGCATCGAGCTCGCCGTCGCGCTCAAGCAGGCAGGCATCGACTACGTCCACATCGACGGCGGTCCGGTCGGCACGACGATGACCTGGTATCCGCTGCAGATGCAGTTTCATTCGAACGCGGAACGGCTGGCCATCAGCGGCGTGCCGATTCAGACCGCGGATCAGCAGAAGGTGACGCGCGAGGAGTTCCTCGCGTATCTGCGCGCGGTGGTGCTGCAGTTCGGCTTGGAGATTCGGACGTACGAGCGCGTCGAATCGGTCGCGCGCGTCGACGGCGTCTTCGAATTGCGAACGAACCGCGCGACCTTGCGCGCCGAGAACGTCGTCCTCGCCATCGGCGCAATGCACCGCCCCCGCCTCCTCGGCATCCCCGGCGAAAACCTCCCGCACGTCGACCACTACTTTCACGAGCCGCACATGTACTTCGGTCAGCGGATGGTCATCATCGGCGGCAAGAACTCCGCGATTGAAGCGGCGATCCGCTGCCAGCGTGCCGGCGCGCACGTCACACTCTGCTACCGCGGCGATGACTTCGATCCGTCGCGCGTGAAGTTCTGGCTGCTGCCGGAGATCCGCTCGATGCTGCGCGACAACCGCGTGCACGCGATCCTCTCCGCGACGCCGCTCGAGATCCGCGAGAAATCGATCGTGCTGCAGACGCCCACCGGCATCCGCGAAGAGCCGTGCGATTTCGTGCTGTCGCTGACCGGCTACGAGCAGGACACGACGCTGTTCGAGCAGGCCGGCATCGGCACATTCGGCGAAGAGCGGAAGCCGGGCTACAACGAAGCGACGATGGAGACGAACGTGCCCGGCATCTTCCTCGCCGGCACGGCGATCGCCGGCTCACCGGTCGGACACGTGCGGATCATCGTCGAGGATTGCCACGTGCACGTGCCGCGGATCGTGACCGCAATCAGCGCTCGAACGACACGTCGCTCGTCTGCTGTGTAACGAGCTGCTCGCCTCTCGACACCGTCGCAACTGCGGCCGCGCGAAGGCCGTTCGCCGCGATCTTCGACTGGAACCGGATCTTGTACCTCCCCGCCTCCTCGGTGCGCGCGATGGTCTGACCCGGCTGCAGGTCGAGGCCGACGGTGCCGATGACTTTGCTCGTTCCCGCCTCGAGCACGGTCGCGGTGGCGTGATACGGCATCGTCCGCACCGGAATGATGCCGCGCGACATCCGCGGTTTGATGTCGATCCGCACGGCGAGCGCTTCATTCGGCGGAGCCGGAACGAGCGGCAAGGTTGCTACGAGCAGGATGACCGCCAGTGACAGGTTCTTCATGCTCTCTTGGACGAACGGGCGCGCCCGAGGTTAGCGCTGCACGACGTTGCTGACGAGCTCCGGCAGTGCCGCGACTTCGAACGGTTTCCGCAACACGCCCGCAATGGCGTTCTGATCGATGAACTGCAGCGATTCGTCCGTTGCCGCGGTCATGACGACCGTCGCCTTCAGCAGCTCCGGCTTGCGCAGGATGAGGTGGCGCAACACGTCGAATCCGCTCAGGTGCGGGAGCATGAGATCGAGCAGGATGCAGTCGTAGTGACCGGTCAGCAGGTGCTCGATCGCGCTCCCGCCCTCCGCGATGGTCGTCATCGCGAAATTGTTGCCGAGGACGCCTTCGATGCGCGATGCGATCACCGGCTCGTCTTCGATCAGGAGGATGCGCGGCTTCGACGTGTCGCCGACCATCACCGGTTTCGCAGCCGGCGTTGCGGTGGTCTTCGTGACGAATCGCGTGACCGCGGCGATGAGCTTGTCGCGCGTCAACGGCTTGCAGATCCAGCCATCCGCATCCGACGCCTCGAACAACCTCCGCACGCGATCCTCGGCCAGCGCCGACACGAGCACGATCGGCACCGGCCGCCGCGAACGGATCAACGCGCCGAGCCGATGGCCGGGGATCT
>DATEZA010000256.1:0-9064 GCA_035255945.1 Thermoanaerobaculia bacterium | reverse complement strand
CGATCGACGTCAGCGCATCGAGTTTGCGTGTCGCAGCAGCGTGATCGCGGCAGTCCTCGTCGCCGCGGCGAACCTGCTGATTCTGTGGGAGCGGTCATCCGCCGCACGTTTTCGCGACACGCGCGTGATGCGGCTCTTCGCCGCTCGGATATTTTCAGTAAGTAGAAATAGAGAGACAAAGAGACGGAGAGACAGAGAGATAGAGGAGCACGGCACCCAGACCCAGACTCCGTCTCTCCGTCGCTCTGTCTCTCAGTCTCCCCGTCTCTCCGTCTCTTTGTCTCTCTGTCTCTCCGTCTCCTCTATCTCTCTATTTCTCTATCTCTCTATTTCTTCTTCAACTCCACATGCGGCGTATCCCGCAACGTCGGCCAATTCATCCCGGCCTGCAGCCCCTGCGCTTCCGCCAGTTCCGCGTAGCGCTTCCAGCGCGGGTCCGAATCCTTCGGAGGCGGCCAGATGATCTTGCCTCCGGCCATCGGATAACAATCGGCCGCGTTGCCGCTGCCTGTCGTGCCGTCGCCCTGATGATTGGAGAGATTCTTCACTCCGTCTTTCTGCGTGACGACCGGCCCCGGACGCCCGAACGGCTTCGCGTTCGGCCTGCCCGACCCGTACAGCCACTGCTGCCGCTCCACCGGCCGGAATCCTTCGTCGAACTTGAACGGCGTCCCTTCCTTTTCCAGCTGCGCCAGCACCGCCTGCAGCTTCGCGCGGAACTCGCCCGAGAGATGCGCGTAATCGCGATCCTTCGGCGGCTCCGCCGCGGCCGCCGTCTTCGCCGACAACATCGCCTTCGCTGCAGCAGCGGCCGGCAGCGCTGCCGGCTTCTTCGCCCCTGCTTGTTTCGCAGCTGGTTTCTTTTTCTTGCTGGATGTGGTGGATTGCGTCGTCGCCATTGGAATCGCCTCCTGCAGAGGAGTGTCCGCAAGTGAGCAAATCCCTACCGCACTTCGTCTTCCCGCCGATCCGCGGTTGGTCTTCGCGACCATCTCGAACGCCGGCTCGTCATCCCGAGCGTAGTCGAGGGACCTGGGCGTGCGGTGGCGCGCCGCCCGCGCACCCGGGCCCCTCGACTACGCTCGGGGTGACGACGCTCGACACGAACGGGTATCGAGACCTGCTCGCCACCATCGAGCGCGCCGGCGCGACGCCGCTCACTTCACTCGAGCAATACCTGCTCGCACATCACCTGCCGAATTGGTATCCGCTGCTGCGCGACCTCACACCCGAAACCGTCGTCTTCCCCGAAGACGCTGAGCTGGTGACGGAATTGAAGTCCCTCACATGGCCCGCGTTCTTCCTCAAGGACTACTGAGGGACAGGAGCTCTATCGACTCTATCACTCCGCCCTCCTCTATCACTCTCTTACGGCAACTGAATTGACTGCGCGTGATTGAAGATGTTGTTCGGATCCCAGGTCTTCTTCACCTGCTGCAAGCGCGGGTAATTGCCGAGGTAATACAAATATGCCCAGTTCTGCAGATCGGAATCGGGGTAATTCACGTAGCAGCCGTCCATCGTGCCGTCAGGCATCGGTCCGTCCGGGCCGTACATCTCATTGTAGAAACCGCGGATCCAGTCGAGATTGAGCGCATCGTCCTTCGGATCGGTCCAATACGTCTGGTATTGCAGCTTCATGATCGACGAGCGCTGCGGCACCGCGGTGGCGTCGGGCGCGATGCGGTTGATCGAGCAGCCGTATGAATCGACCTGCAGCAGCGCCTGCGAGTTGGCGTAACACGAATCGGTGAGCCAGTTGTAAATCGTCTGGATCTGCGAATCGGGGAACGGCTGGGTCATGTACGCCGACTTGTATTTCCCTCGCTGATTCGGGCCGGAGCCGTCGAGGGTCTGCGTCGCATAGAGCCACGGCATCGGCGTCTTGCGCGTCGTACGCAGCGGAAAGAAATGCCGGCCGACGGCGTGCGTCTGCGCGACGATCCTCCCCGCCCGCCCGTCGCCGTTCATGTAATTGACGAATTCATCGAGCAGCTCGTGCCGGTCGCCCGCATATTGCGCCGTCAGCGTGAACTGCGACGCCGCCTGCTGCGTCAAATGCAACAGCGTGAACAGCCCGTCATACGGACTGTCCGGCGCGCTGTTCTGCTGCAGAAACGCGCCATACCGCTGCACGAGCGTCGTGAATTGATTCTGCGACGTCTCGCTCCAGTTCCAAGCCAGGTTCTGCACGTACGCAAACGGCGGCGCGGACGGCAATTCGCGGAAAAAGAATCGCGTAATGATCCCGAAATTGCCGCCCCCTCCGCCCTGGCATCCCCACAACAGATTCTGATCCTCGGGATCCGTCGAGCTGTCCGTGACGACGACTGCTTCCGCGCCCCCGGCCGCATCGACAACCACCATTTCCACGCCATAAAGCCAATCCACGGTCAATCCGAACTTGCGCGACAACAGCCCATATCCGCCGCCGCTGATGTGTCCCCCCGCGCCGACCGAATAACACGACCCGCCGGGGATGCAGACGCCGTATTCCTTGTACAGATTCCAGTACACATTCCACAGCGTGCAGCCCGCCTCGATACAGAACGCCTGCATCTCGTCGTCGTAATAAACCTGATTGAAGCCGGCCATGTCGATGATCACCCCGCCGGTATTGCCGACGGCGAAATTCTCATAACAATGGCCGCCGCTCTGCACGGTGACGCGCAGTCCGGAGTCGACCGCGAGCTGCACCGCGTCGACGACCTCCTGCGTCTCGGAACAGACCTGCACATACGACGGCGTCCCCACCCAGCGGAGATTGAAGCCGCGCACGAGCGTCGGATAGCGAGGATCGTCAGGCGTGACCTTGCTCATACTCAAGGAGTGCCGCCGGGAGGCCTTTCCCTACCGGAGGAAGCATGAAATCTGAAACCTGAAACCTGAAACCTGAAGCAGCCGGCGCCAGCGCTGCGCCGAGCGAGCTCGGCGGCTTTTCAGGTTTCAGGTTTCAGATTTCAGGTTTTCATCGTCCGCTACACTCCCACCCATGTGGAGCGTTATCGGTCTGATCCTCCTCTGCGCCCCGGCGCCGCACGCGGGGGAGAACATCGCGATCGTCGAAGAGTCGGCGCTGATCGTCTGGGAGCCGGCGGCGAGCACCGAGCACTTCATCCGCCGCGCGACGTTCCGCGGCAAGGGCCGCGACTTCGGCTTCCTCGTCCCCACGCCGTCCGTGCCCACGCTCGCCGAAGCGGATGACGCGATCTTCGCCAGGCTCGAGGAGTGGGCGAAGCCGAAGACGGTCTACGTCAAGTCACACCGCGTCGACTGGACGCCCTGGCTGATGATGTACGGCATGCGCCACGAGACCGCGACGACGGCCGCGCGACCGGTCGAGGTGCTCGCATCGCAGAAGATCGCCGGCTACGACGCGGTGGTCCTCGACGCGACCGACTCCGCGGCACTCCAGAAGTGGCTCGCCGATCACGGCTACACGACGACTCCCGATCTGACGGCGTGGCTCGAGGCTTACGTTTCGCAACATTGGAAGATCACCGCGTTCAAGATCGATGCATCGCAACCCGAGGCACGCACCGGCGCGGTGAAGATGTCGTTCACGACGCCGCGCCCGTTTTTCCCCTATCGCGAGCCCGCGTCGCAGCGCGAGTACGCCTCCTCGATCATCGTCAATCGTATCCTCCGCATCTTCTTCCTCGGACCGGAGCGCGTGACCGCCACCATCGGCGCCAGTACGCCGTGGCAGGGCGATCTCCGCCGCAGCAACACGCCGCCCGCAACCCTCGGCTTCCCCACATCGATGCGACTGACGGCATTCGAAGACTGGTCGTCGATCCGCCCCGGCTTCGACGATCTCTTCTTCAGCCGCGCGGCCGATCAGCGTCCGTTCACGCCGCCCGACAACACGATCGAAGATGTGAAGACCACGCACCTGCCGCTCGACGTGCTCGCCGTCATCGCGATCGTCGCGATCGTCGTCATTCGCCGCGTTAGTCGCTGAGCGACTTCCGCATGCGGATCAGCGGATACGGCGTGCCGTCTTCGAGTCTGCTCGCCACTTCTTCGACATCGCGATAACCGGTCGCCAGGTACATCGCGTGTCCGCTGAGCATCGCCATCAGCTCGAGCTCGCGAAATCCTTCCGCGCGTGCTTCGTCTTCGCACGCCTGCAGAATCATCCGGCCGATGCCGCGCCGCTCGAACCGCGGGGTCACGAACATCGCCCGAATGCGCGCCGCCTCCGTCGCGGGATCGAGAAAGCGCGCATCGCTGTCGCTCGATCCGCTCCCTGCGTACAACCGCGCGCGCTTGCTCCACCCGCCGCAGCCGGCGATCTCGCCTTCGTGCTCCACGACGAAATACGTGCCGTCCGTGACCAGCTCGCGATCGAGATGCGCGACGTGCTTGAGCGAGCTCTCGACCTGCGCCGCGTCGTAGTCGCGGCTGCTGATCCCGGTGAGCGATTCGCGCATCACGCGCTCGATGTGCGGGATGTCGTCGAGTGTGGCGCGGCGGAGGTTCATGAGGCGTACATTACCGGAGTGCGCGCCGCCACGATCTACCGCGTGCTCGTCGCCGCGCAGACGATCGCACTCGCACTCGTCGCGCTGGAGAGAGTCGCGTCGCATCGACCGCGCGCCGTGCCGGGATTTTCGCCGTTCGCGATCGCATCGATCGCACTCGTCATCATCGCCATCCTCGCGCGCCGGAACATCCTGGCGACGTGGACCTGTCTGCAACTCGCCGGCGCCGTCGCGCTGATCGGCTACTTCGCAACCGGCGAGCTACTCTGCTTCATCGCGAGCATCATCGCGTTGACGGTGATGCACGTGTTTTCGCCGAACCGGTCATGACCTGCCCCGCGTGCCGCAGCCCGATGGAACAGCTCACGCTCGCCGGCTCCCTCGGTAGCAGCGTGACGATCGACCTCTGCCGCGCATGTCGCGCGTTCTGGTTCGATCCGTACGAAGACCTGCACCTCACCGCGCAATCGACCGTTCGCCTCTTTCAGATGATGACCGGCGGCGGCAACGCGTCTCCGATTCGCAGCGCGGCCTGTCCGACGTGCGGCACGCCGCTGATCCTCACGCACGACCGCCAGCGCAACACGCCGTTCGTCTACTGGCGATGCGATCGGGGCCACGGCCGCTGCACACCGTTCACCGAATTCCTGCGCCAGAAGGACTTCATCCGCCAGCCGACGCCGAAACAGCTCGCGGAGTTGCGCAAGTCGATTCAGATGATCCGCTGCGCGGGCTGCGGCGCACCGATCGATCTCGTGCACGACAGCAAATGCAACTACTGCGGCTCGCCTATTTCCATTCTCGACATCGAAAAACTCGCGCAGCTCGCCGCTCCGATCGCAGCTACGCCACCGCCGCCGCAACTCATCCCCACGAAGTACATGCCGCAAACGGAATCGTCGCTCCCGCCGACGCTCATCGATCTCGGACTGGAAGTGCTCGGCGACTGGCTGACGGATCTGATCACCAGGTAACCCCCGTCATCCCGAGCGTAGTCGAGGGACCTGGGGGGGAGGTGGCGCGCTGATCGTGCCACCTCCCGCCCAGGTCCCTCGACTACGCTCGGGATGACGGGGCGCGATCACCACGTAGCGTAGTAGCCGGCCGGCGCGTACACCTGCGACGGGTCGCTCCCCTCCACCGTCACGTTCACATTGCGCCACTCGTTCTCGCGCTTCGCTGGATCCGTCCGGATGAACACCAGCACCTGCGCGCGCAGCGCGGCCTCGATGCGCGCGAAGATCGCGGGCAGCTGCGCCAGATCATCCAAAGGTTGCGACGTGCCGCCGGTCATCTTCGCGACACGCACCAGGTCCTGGCCCGAAGGCCCGATCGCATGCACCGGCACACTCACCCGCCGCGCAAGCTCGCCCACCGCGGGTGCCTCGTACTCGCTCGTCATATCGAAGCCGTCGGTGAACACGATCATCGCGCGGCGGCCTTTGATCCCTTCGAATTGGAGGAGACCGAGGGCCATTGCGTCGTAGAGCGATGTGAGACCGTCGGGGCGGATGTGCATGATCGCGGCGCGCAGCGCGGCTTTGTCCGAGGTCGGAGGTTGGAGGAGATGCGCGCGCGTATCGAATGAGACGACGAATGCGCGATCGCGCGGACCGAGAACGGTATCGAGAAAACGGATCGCGGCTTCCTGCAGATCGGGAAGCGTCTTCTCCATGCTGTCCGACGCGTCGAGCAGCAGGCCGACCGTCAGCGGCGTTTCATCCGATTTCGCCACTGACTGCACCACGCGAGGCGTTTTTCCTTCGCGCACCGAAATGTTCGAAAACGTACCAAAGATCGTCACCGGCAGCTGCACCAGCTGCACGTTCGACGAATCGACGTAGCCGCGCGAGTTGAGCAGCACCGCATCTTCCGACGTGCGTCCGTCCTCGAGCTCCGCCACCGCTCGCACGATGCCGACGCTGTCCTCCGGCACATGGATCGTCTTCTCCCACGGAGGCGAGGTCAGCACCGCGCGATCGGCGTCATTCCACGAGATGACCACGCGCTGCACGCGATTCAGCGGCGGCACGCGCAGGCTCATCGACACATGCGTCGGCCCGCCGACCGCTCCTTCGCGCGGCTCGATCAGCTTCAGCCAGAACGTCTCGCCCCCTTCATTGACGATGCGCTCGTCGCGGCCGAGCTCCTTCCCTTTGCGATCGAACGCGACGGCGCGGATCACGTGACGCTCCGGCACCGCGCCGAAATCGAGCGTGGTCGAAAACGGCGGGCGTCCGATGCGGGTGATCTCGCGTCCGTCGAGCGCGAACGCCACGCGCGCGACGGCGGACGAGTTGACGCGCGTCTTCACCCATTCGCGGCGAATGACGACCTGATGCCCGGTGGGAAGAATGCGGATGACCGAGGTATCGGGCGGCGCGGTGTAGCGCGTCGTTGCGGCGCCGTAGAGCGCGGTGTCGAGCATCACGCCGAAATTGATCGTGTCGGGGACCATCGGCCAGCGCGTTTTCAGCTTGCCGTCGGCATCGAACAGCGCGATGTACGGACGCTCCGCCGTCTGCTCGATGCGCACGTCCACGCCGGGCAGACGGCGCTCGATGATCGGATGGTGCAGCGTCACTTTTTCGAATTCATCGCAGCGCGCGCAATCGGCGTTGCGATAGAGAACGACGGCCGGCTTCGGCGTTTGTGCGGAGGCCGCGGCGCTGAGGAGGAACAGCGTGATGATCGGGTAACATCGACGCATGCTGAAAAAGATTTTAATCGTCGTCGCTGCACTCGCCTGCACAAACATCTGTTACGCCGACGATCTCGCGGACATCCGCAACGAGATCGCGAAGCGGCACAACGAAGCCGTGAAGCGGCTGCAGGACTGGATCGCGCTGCCGTCGATCGCGGCGGAGAATCGCAACTATCCGCAGGGCGCGGAGTACATGGCGCAGCTCGCCAAAGATGCGGGCTTCCAGAACGCGATGGTGATCAACACGGACGGCAAGCCGGGCGTGTTCGCCACGCTCGATGCGGGCGCGAAGAAGACGGTCGGCCTCTACTTCATGTACGACGTGAAGCAGTTCGATCCGGCGGAATGGAGCTCGCCGCCGCTCGAAGCGCGCATCGTCGACAAGCCGGGCCTCGGCAAAGCAGTGGTCGGACGCGGCGCGGTGAATCAGAAGGGACCGGAGGCGGCGTTCCTGGCGGCACTGCATGCGATTCGCGGCGCGGGAAAGAAGATGCCGGTGAATCTGGTGCTGGTGGCGGAAGGCGAAGAGGAGATCGGCTCGCCGCACATCGGACAGCTCGTGCATCGGCCCGAAGTCGAAGCGGCGCTGCGCAAGACGACCGGCGTGTTCATGCCGAACGCATCGCAGGATCTCGATGGCATCGTCACCGTCTCCCTCGGCGCAAAAGGCGTCGTCGAGCTCGAGCTGATCTCGAGCGGCGAAACGTGGGGACGCGGTCCGGCGAAGGACATCCATTCGTCACTGAAGGCGATGGTCGACAGCCCGGCGTGGCATCTCGTCAAAGCACTCGACACGCTGGTGTCGGCGGACGGCAACACGATCACCATCGACAACTATCCGCAGCCGCGGCCGATGAGCGCGGAAGAAAAAGCGATGATCGATACCGCTGCGCAGCGACGCAGTGAAGCGCAGCAGATGAAGTCGATGAGCGTGAAGCACTGGATCGACGACCTGCCGTGGGTGCAGGCGAACGAGCGGCTCGAATCGCAGCCGACGGTGAATATCGAGGGCCTCGTCGGCGGCTACACGGGACCGGGCGGCAAAACGATCCTCGCGCATCGCCGTGGCGAAGATCGATATGCGCCTCGTGCCCGACATGAAGAAGGATGATGCGGTCGCCGCGCTGAAGACGCATCTCGCGAAGCGCGGCTTCGGCGACATCGAGGTGAATGTGACCGGCGGCTACGACCCGACGCAGACCGCGGCGTCGGCCTCTTTGATCCAGTCACAGATTTCGGTATTAAAGCGCGCGGGAATCGACCCGGTGCTCTGGCCGCGCAACGCCGGTTCATATCCCGGATACGTGTTCACGAACCCACCCCTCAGCCTCGCCTCCGGCCACTTCGGCCTCGGCCACGGCAGCGGCGCCCACGCGCCGGACGAGTACTACGTGATCGAGTCGACGAACCCGAAGGTGCAGGGCTACGACGGCGCCGTGATGTCGTTCGTCGAGTATCTGTACGAATTGGGGAAGTGAGTGAGGAGCGCGGGCGTCCCGCCCGCAGTCGTCGGGCGTCTCGCCCGGCGACCTGTCCGGTGCGTGGGCGAGGACGCCCGCGCACTGCGGACGAGACGTCCGCGCTCCACTCGCCGACCGACCCAACTACGCCGTCATCTGCCGAATCACTTCCGCCACCGGCAGCACGTCATCAATCGCGGCGACGCTACGCCCCGCCTGCCAGTAATCGTCGCGGCCGCCGGCAGTCTTCAGCGAGTGCTTCAGCTTCCGCAGTGAGGTCAGCGCGTAAATGGTCCGCATCCAGTGCTTCGTCTTCCCACCGCGCAGCATCCAGCGCGCGATCGGGCCGGCTTTCGTGCCGATGCGATTCACGTATTCATTGCGGATCACCGCGACCGGCATGCCGGTGAGGC
>DATEZA010000255.1:0-11985 GCA_035255945.1 Thermoanaerobaculia bacterium | reverse complement strand
GATTTTCTCGATCTCCTTTTCGGCCATCGGCCGGTACGCGTCGTAGAAGATCGATTCGACGGCGTGTCCTTCGTGGTGATTGCGCACGACGCCTTCGAAGAGCACGTACGCGCCGTCGGACGGACGCATCACGCGGCGGACGAGCGCCTGCGCGTCGATGACATCGTCGGTGAGGTACATCGCTAACCGCCCGCCACGGGTGGGATGAAGGCCAGCTCGTCGCCGTCGTGCAGCTCGGTGTCGGGCGATTCGTAGCTCTCGTTGATTGCGGTCATCGGCGGCTGCACGTAGTCGGCGAGCTTCGCGTATTGCGTGCGCAGCTGCTGCCAGATGTCGCGCGGACGCGTGCCGCCGGCGAGCTCGAGCTCGGTCTCGCTCTGACCCGTGATGTCGCGCAGCACCGCGAAAAAAAGGAGGCGCACTTTCACGTCGCGCATTTTATCCTGCTGCTGCGCGATGACCTTTCGCCCTGAGATGACCGTTGACGAAGCGTTTGCAGCGCATCCGCATGCGCGCTGGGTGTTCGCCGCGTATCACCTCAGCGGGTGCAACGGCTGCTCGCGATCGAGCGCGGAGACGCTGGCGGAAGTCGCGGATGGCTATCGGTTGTCGCTGGATCGATTGCTGGCCGATTTGAATTCATTGGAGCGCGGGCGTTCACGCCCGCAGTCGGCGAGCGTCTCGCTCGGCGACAAATCGTGACCGGGCGAGGACGCCCGATCACTGCGGGCGGGACGCCCGCGCTCCGTCACACCCCGATCTGATCTGCGATCTCCAGCAGCGACTCGCGCACGAACGCGATGTGCTCCTCCAGCTCCGCGCCGAGCTCCGCCACGCCGTTGTAGATGTCGTCGCGGCTCACGCTGCGGGCGAACGCCTTGTCCTTCAGCTTCTTCTTCACCGAGGCCGGCTTCACGTCGGCCATCTTCTTCGACGGCTGCACGAGTGCCGACGCGACGAGGAAGCCGCAGAGCTCGTCGCACGCGAAGAGCGCCTTCGCCATCGCGGTCGTGCGCGGCACGTTGGTGTACGGCGCGTGACCCATGATCGCGGTGCGCAGCTCGTCATCGAAGCCGTGCTCTTCGAGGATCTTCGAGCCGACGTACGGATGCTGATCGGCGTTCGGATACGCCTCGTAATCGAAGTCGTGGAGGAGTCCGCACATGCCCCAGCGGACCGGATCTTCGTCCGGCGCGTACTTGCGCGCGCACGCCTTCATCGCCTGCTCGACCGCCAGCGCGTGCTTTCGCAGCGAATCCGATTTCGTGTACTCGTGGAGCAGAGCGAGAGCTTCGTCACGTGTCTTCGTCACATCAGAAACGATAGCGGAGTCCGACGGTCGTGTGCACGTTGTGCGGCTTCGCAATCGTGAGGCCGGTCGTGCCAGCGGGGAAGTCCGAACGCTCGAACGGCGACGCCGTCACGATGTCCTGCACATTTCCCTCGGCTGCGAAATCGTCGGTGAACCACCACTGCAGGCCGGCGCCGGCGACGCCGCCGAAGCGTCCGCGCGATCCGCTGAAACCGACGTTCGACCCGGAGCGGTTGTGTACGTCGTAGTCGACGTATGCCGGTCCGCCGAAGATGTGAACGCGAAATGCACCGTGCCGGTTGAAGTTGAAGACGATCGGCACTGCCCAGGTCGTAACGTTCATCTTTCCCGCATCGAGTGAAACTCCGCTGCCGTTCTTGTTTTTCACGGTCAGCTTCGCGTCGGTGAACGTCCCTTCGAGGCGCGCGGCCCAGCGGTCGGAGAAACTGCGCTCGATGTCGGCGGAGAGCCCGGGACGCGTATTCGCAGTGAGCTGCGTGGTGGTGCGCGACGTGCCGGTCTCGGTTCCGATGGCGGTCGTCCGCTCGACGAACTTCCCGAACACGAACGGCCCGGTTGAGACCCCTACGCTCCAGTTCTGCGCGTTTTGTGCAGCGAGCGGAGCAGCGGCGAAAAGGAGGGACAGAGCAAAAAGCGGCATTCCTTTCGTCATGACGGCGGACAGAATTGCAACTGCAGCGCCATTAATGGCAAAAGTTGCCGAACTCTACCGGGAGTCGAAAAGCTGGATTTCAGGAAGGAAGTCCTTGGGCAATAGCATGCAACCAAACGAGTTGTGAGAATCGGCGCCGAAAAGACGGCAAATCAGCAACCTCCGAAACCGATCGTTTCCCGAGTTGGCCTGGATATAGCAAAAGGAGGAGGCACGATGAATAAGGTTCTGACCAGAGATTCGGAACCGCGGTGCGAGTCCAACCTGAATTACTCGCGCCTAGTGGCCGCTGCGGGCCCCCTCCTGAACTATTGGACCGATTTTGGACGATTAATCACTTAGCTTCCTTGAACCCTGCCAAATGGCCGCAGCGGTCCAACCCCCTTCTCACCACGAGCGGAGCCGAAAGGCTCCGCAAGTGTTTTAGGGGGACATAGAATCCGGTCGTGCCAGCAAAACGCCCGAAACTCTTCCTCATCGACGGCTCCAACAACGTCTACCGCTCCTATTTCGCCATCCGCAATCTGACGAACTCGTCCGGCATGGCGACGAACGCGGTCTACGGCTTCACCACCACCCTTCGCAAGCTCGTCAAAGATCACAAGCCCGACTACATGGCGGTCGCGTTCGACATCGGACACGCGAAAGCGCGTCACGAGGCGTTCGAGGACTACAAGAAAGACCGCCGTCCGATGCCGGATGACCTCGCGGTGCAGCTGCCGTTCGTCAACGAAGTGCTCGAGGGCTTTCACATCCCGGTCATCGGCGTCACGGATTGGGAAGCGGACGACCTCCTCGGTTCGCTCGCGTGCACCGCGCGCGATCGCGGCTACGACGTGGTGATCGCCACTTCGGACAAAGACTTCTTTCAGCTCGTCGGCGACGGCATCAGCCTCTACCACACCGGCCGTGAAGTGCTTTACGACGCAAAGGGCGTCGCGGAAGCGTTCGGTCTGCCGCCGGAGAAAGTGGTCGACGTGATGGCGATCTGGGGCGATGCGATCGACAACATCCCGGGCGTTCCCGGCATCGGCGAGAAAGGCGCGAAGGGTTTGATCGCGGAGTTCGGCTCGCTCGACGGCGTCTACGAAAACCTCGACAAGCTCAAGCCCGCGCAGCGCAAGAAGCTCGAGGAGCACAGGGACAAGGCGTACATGTCGCGCGACCTCGCGCGCATCAAGTGCGATCTCGAATACGCGATCGAATTCGACACGCTGAAGATGCAGGAGCCCGATCGCGCGAAGCTGCACGATGTTTTCTCGCGGCTCGAGTTCGCGTCGCTGATGCAGGAGTACCTGCCCGAGGCGCCGCCGGTGCAGCGCGAATATCGCATTGCGGAGAAGGGCGAGGACGTTCGCGATTTCGTCAAAGGCGACGCCACGATCGCGATCTGGTTCGAGCCCGACCTCGGCGCATCGCTCTCCATCCGCAGAGGCGAATCGCTGTTGATCGCGATGAACAACGAGAGCGTCGGGACTGCGTTCCGCGAATTGCTCGAATCGGATCGCCTCTTCGTCGCACACGACGCGAAGCTGCAGTGCAGACGCCTGCACGCCGCCGGCTGGCCCGCGCCGAAGCGCTGGGCGGACACGATGCTGATGTCGTACGTCATCAATCCCGGCCTGCCGTCGCACGAGCTCGGAAATGTCGCGCGCGATCGATTGAAGCAGGACGTGATGACGCGCAAAGACATCGTGAAGACGGCCTCGCTCTTCGCAACCGAGCACGAAACCGATCCCGCCCAGCCATACCTCGGCGAGAAGTCCGATATCGCGCTGGCATTGCGCGACGTGCTCGAGCCGGAGCTGAAAGAAGAGCTGCGCAGCATCTACGAGAAGATCGAACTGCCGCTGATGCCGGTCCTCGGGGCGATGGAGGAGCGCGGCATCCGCATCGATTGTGAGCTGCTGCGCTCGATGTCGGCGTCGATGGGCGCGACGCTCGCCGAGCTGGAAAAGCAGGTGTATGCCGAGGCGGGGACGGAGTTCAACATCAACTCGCCGCAGCAGCTCGCGCACATCCTGTTCGAGAAGCTGAACTATCCGGTCATCAAGAAGACGAAGGGAACGAAGGCATTCTCGACGTCGGTCGAAGTGCTGGAGGAGCTCGCGTCGCACGGCTTTGCTGTGCCGCAACTGATCCTGCGGCATCGCGAGCTGCACAAATTGAAGTCGACGTACATCGATGCATTGCCGCAGCTCGTCGCTTCGGACGGGCGCGTGCACACGTCCTTCAACCAGGCGGTCGCGGCGACGGGCCGGCTGTCGTCATCCGATCCGAATCTGCAGAACATTCCGATCCGCACGGAGACAGGCCGCGAGATCCGGAAGGCGTTCATTGCGGCAGATGGGAATGTCCTGATCTCCGCCGACTACTCGCAGGTGGAGCTGCGCGTGCTCGCGCACATCACGCAGGACGAGTCGCTGATCGAGACGTTCAATCGCGGCGCGGATATCCATCGCGCGACTGCCGCGAAGATGTTCGGCGTGCGCGAGGACGAGCTCACGTCCGAGCAGCGCCGCGCCGCGAAGACGATCAACTTCGGCGTGCTCTACGGCATGTCGTCGTTCCGTCTGTCGAACGAGCTGAACATCTCCGGCGCGCAGGCGAAGGAGTGGATCGAGGCGTACTTCAACCGCTATCCGAAGATCCAGGAGTACCTCGACAAGACGCTGGCCGAAGCGCGATCGACGGGGAAAGTGACGACGCTGTTCGGGCGCGTGCGGTACATCCCGGAGATCCACAACAAGTCGTTCACGGTGCGCGGCAATGCGGAGCGGATGGCGACGAATGCGCCGATTCAGGGCACCGCGGCCGATCTGCTGAAGCTGGCGATGATCGCGCTCGAGGATCGGCTGAACCGCGAGACGAAGGGCGCACAGATGTTGCTCACCGTGCACGACGAAATCGTCATCGAGGCGCCGGAGGCGAGCGCGGCCGAGGTGGCGGGAATCGTGAAAGAGACGATGGAGACTATCCACCCGCTGGCCGTGCCGCTCGCGGTGGACGCGCGGTGGGGAAGAAGTTGGTACGACGCCAAGGACTGATCGTTGCCATCGCACTGACGATCGCTTGTCAGAAAACGGAAGCGCCGAAACCTGCGGCGGGCGAGCCGCAGGTGCGCGCAACCGTCGTCACCATTCGCGAGACTGTCGGAGAGGCGCCCTCCGTCCGCACGTACACGCACGCGCTGATGATCGCGAACAACCTCGCGCGCAGCGGCGATGAAGTCGACACCTGGCGCCTGTTCGATCTGAAATCCCGGCAGGTGACGTTCGTCGACGAGGTCACGAAAACGTATCGCACCGCGATGCTCGACAAGCTGACGAAAGAACATCGCGACGCGTACGCGAAGCCGGCGGATGGCCTGCCGGTCGCGCAATGGATCGCGTCGAACGAGAAGAAAACGATCAACGGATTCGAGGCGGCGAAGGCGACGGTGACGATGGGCGGCTATCAGCGCGAGCTCTGGATCGCGGAGAAGTCGCCGATTCCGCCGCAGCTTTTCGCGTTCATGCGCGCAAGTGAGCCGGCGCCGTCGCCGATCGCCGGCGTCGCTCGCGCAGTCGATGAAGCGCTGCTTAAAATGCGCGGCTTCCCGATGTCCGATCACGCCGAGCTGCCGTTCGACAACAAGAAGCTGGTCGTGGATCGCGTAGTCGAGAAGATCGAAACGAAGGACGTGCCGGCATCGTGGTTCCAGGTGCCGCGCGGCTATCGCGCCGCGAATAAGTGACCCTGTGACTGGGGCGCGAGGAGTGATCAGACATAAAGACGCCGTGTGTCATGGCGAGCGAAGTCGAGCCATCCCCTGCCGAAGGGGATCCCTCGACTTCGCTCGGGATGACACATTCCCCCAGCTAGAGCACCTGTCGCGAATCTCCCACGCGTTTCGTGACGCCATCCCTATCGAACTGCTCGAGCAGCGGAATCGCGATCTTGCGCGAGAGTCCGAAATACTCCTTGAACTGACCGACGTCGATCGTCTGTCCCTTCTTCTCCGCCATGCGCGTGCGCGCGGCGGCGAGCGCGTCGCGATGCAGGTAGACGCCGTCCGCGATCCGCACCAGCACGCCCTGCTTCACCAGAAATCCGATCACTCCTTCGATCACCTTCGGCTTTGAATGGATGGTCTTGATCAGCTCCGACACCGGCGGCGGCGCGAGCCCCGCATCGGCGAATCGTTTCTCGATCGTCTGCGCCAGCTCCCCCTCGGTGCCGCTCAGTTTTTTCGCACGCCCGGGGATGTCGAGCGCGTCGGCGGCGACGATCACGATCTTCTCGCTCTGCAGATCCATCAGCAGGAAGTTGATGACGCCCGCGTCGGTGCCGCGCGAAATCAGCTTCTGCACGAACTCCGACTTCGGCACGTTGATCGCCATCTTGTTTGCTTTGAAGTAGCGATCGAGGAATTCGATGCTGCGATGACGGAAGTCCGCGAGCACGTCGTTGTGGATCCAGCGGCCGTCGCCTGCGGCTGAGAGATTCGGGATGTTCTTCAACTCCTTGCGCAGGGTCTCGATGCGGACGCCGGTCCGCGCCTGCACCTCTGCGATGTCGAGTCCGCGCAGTCCTTCGAGCTTCGCCATCAGCGCCACGCGTTCCACGAGTGTTCCACGCGCGAGCGCGTCGAGCATCTCCACACGCGTGCCGCGGCTCAGCTTGGGCAGATGCGCGTCGAGAATCGCGCCGCCGCCGATCGTCAGCGCAGGCGAGTAGCGGCGGATGACGAAGCGATCGCCTGCGACGGCGACCACCGGCGACTCGAGCCGCACCTGCACGTACGCGCGCTGTCCCGGCTTCAGCTCCTGCGTTTCGTCGACGAAGCGGATCGTCCCGAGGAGCTCGGAGGCGAGGTGATGGAAACGGATGCGCGTCTGGTCCTTCAACGGCTTCGCGTCTTCGAGCAGCTCGAGCTGCGCGGTGATGACCGATGACGCGCGCAGCGTGTTGGGGAGCACGATTTGTTGTCCGCGCTCGATCTGATCGTGAGAGATGTCGGGCAGGTTGACCGACGTTCGCTCGCCGGCCGATGCGATGTCGCGCGGCTCGCCGTGAACCTGGATCGCACGCGCGCGGCTGCGGCGTCCGCCCGGCAGCAACTCGACTTCGGTCTCGACTCTGAGCTGGCCCGAGTACGACGTCCCGGTGATCACCGAGCCGAAGCCTTTCATCGTGAAGACGCGATCGATCGGGAGGCGAAACACGCGCGTGGCTGCATCGCGATCGCCGACGCTCGCGACTGAATCGAGCAGCACTTTGCGCAGCTCGTCGAGCCCTTCGCCGGTGACACTCGAAACCGGCACGATCGGTTTGCCCGCCAGGAAACTGCCGGCGACGAGCTCTTCGATCTCCAGGCGAACGAGCTCGATGATGTCGCGATCGACGAGATCGCGTTTGGTGATCGCGACGACGCCGGTCGGGATGCCGAGGAGCTTGCAGATCGCGAAATGCTCGCGGGTTTGCGGTTTGATCGATTCGTCCGCGGCGACGACGAGCAGCGCCGAGTCGATGCCGCCGACGCCGGCCAGCATGTTCTTCACGAAGCGCTCATGGCCCGGCACGTCGATGAAGCCGATCTGGTATTCGTCGGTGAACCAGCTGGCAAAGCCGAGGTCGATCGTGATGCCGCGCCGCTTTTCTTCGGGCAGGCGATCGGTGTCCACGCCGGTGAGCGCTTTCACGAGCGACGTCTTGCCGTGATCGATGTGGCCTGCGGTGCCGATGATGCGGCGCTTGCGAGTCATTGTCGTTATCGTATCGAAATGCAATTCGCGGCCACGGACGGCTTTGCGCTGTACGGCACGCGCTACGAGGGCGGCCCCGACGCCATCCTCGTCGCCAGCGCCCTCGGCGTGAAGCGCCGCTACTACGACGCGTTCGCGCAGGCCGCCGTCGCGCGCGGCTTCACCGTCTTCACCTTCGACTATCGCGGCATCGGCGAATCGCGGCCCGCGTCGTTGCGCGGACTCGAAGCGAACATGCGCGATTGGGGCGCACTCGATCTGCCCGCCGCGATCGATCAACTCGAAGGCGCGCGCTCGATCACGCTGATCGGTCACAGCGCGGGCGGACAGATTCCGGGGCTCGCATCGAATGCGAACGCGATCGATCGCATGGTGTTCGTCGCCGCGCAGGCCGGCTACTTCGGCAACTATCCGGGCATTCACAAGCACACCATCCGCGCGATCTGGCACCTCATGCCGTTCGCATCGCGCGTGCTGGGATTTTTTCCATCGAGAGCCCTCGGACTCGGATCGGAAGATCTGCCGCGCGGCGTCGCGACGCAGTGGGCGACGTGGGGACGTCATCCGCACTACCTGTTCGGATACGAAGATGCGGCGCGGTATGCATCGATGAATGTGCCGCTGCTCGCGTGGAGCTTCGAAGGCGACTGGTACGCGCCGCCGCTCGCGGTGGACAAGCTCGTCGAGCACTACAGCAGCGCGCGTGTCGAGCGGCGGCATGTGAGTGACAAGCGCGTCGGTCACTTCGGTTTCTTCCGGCGTGGCGTCGGCGAGGGGCTCTGGGATGAGACGTTCGGGTGGCTTACGTCATCCCGAGCGTAGTCGAGGGACCTGGGTGTGTGGCGGCGCGCCAATCGTGCCGCCGCCCGCGCAGGTCCCTCGACTACGATGACTCGCCGAGCGTGCCGGGCAGCTTCGCCTCCTGACCGAGCT
This sequence comes from Thermoanaerobaculia bacterium, assembly GCA_035255945.1. GTDB lineage: Bacteria > Acidobacteriota > Thermoanaerobaculia > Gp7-AA8 > Gp7-AA8 > JAJPHC01. The sequence goes on along the minus strand of DATEZA010000255.1, from coordinate 3,320 downwards.
CTTTCTTCAGATCGACGGCGTTGACGATGGCCTGTCCGCGGAAGTGATTGTTCGTGATGACGTACGTCTCCTTCGCGCGCGCCATCTCCTCGATGCGGCCGACCCACGGCTCGAGCTCTTCCTTCGAATAGAGATAGTTGTAGCGCTCCCACGATTCGGAGTGCGCGAACCACTTCTCGTAATTGCGTCCGTGGAAGCGCGCGTAGCCGATCGGACCGGTGACCGTTGCGGCGGGCTTGACCGATTCGTGGAACAGCGGCTGATCGACATTGACCCACGACACGCCGTGCCCGGCGAGAAAGTCGATGAACTCCTCCGTCTGGAACGACGCGTGGCGCACTTCCAGCGCCTGTGGATAGTCAACAAATTGACCAAATAGCGTGGAGAGCTTTTCGCGCGACTCTTCGGAGTCCTTGAACGACCACGGAAACTGCAGGAGCAATGCGCCGAGCTTGTCCGCCTCGGCTAGCGGATCGAGGTAGGCGCGGAATGCGTCGACATCGCCCGGCTGCAGCGCGGGATCGCCATGCGTGAACCCCTTGTAGATTTTCGTCGTGAATTTGAAGTTGGTGTTATGCGCGACACGGCGCACCCAGCTCTTCGAATGCGTCACCGGCGGGATGCGATAGAACGGCGAATTGATCTCGATCGTGTCGAAGAACGAGGCGAGATACGACAGCTCGTCGAAGCGTCCCTTGTGCGGCGGATAGACGATTCCTTCCCAGTCTTTGTAGCTCCAGCCGGCCGGTCCGACGCGGATCGAATTGCGTGCGTTCAATGAGGTCAACACCTTGACTTTGTTATTTGCAAAATGCACAGACTTCGTTGCTTAACTTGCAGGGACTATGCTAAAACCGACGGAACGATTCCAACTGAATAACAAGCCCCGGACAGCAGAATGCTTCCCGGGACGAACTGTGTCGGTTGGATGGAAGGGGGTCGATCGGCTAAGTCCTTTTCGTGCTCTAACCCAATGCGGGGGCGAGGTCGCGGCACCCCGCACGTGCACAGCGCTGCGGCATCCATTTCCAGTTTCAACCGTAGGAGATCAAAGGTTCATCATGGACACATTCAACGATAAGTCCCTCAACTGCGCGGACTGCGGATCGCAGTTCGTTTTCACGAAGAACGAACAGGCGTTTTACGCCGAGCGCGGTTTCACCAACGAGCCAAAGCGCTGTAAGAACTGCCGCGACAAGCGGAAGACGGCCCGCGACGGAAACGGCGGAGGCCGTGATCGTCAGATGGTCAGCGTGACGTGTGACAGCTGCGGTGTCGCGACCGAAGTCCCGTTCACGCCCGTCAGCGGCAAGCCGGTCTATTGCCGCGATTGCTACAACCAGAGACGGTCCAATTCGCGCCCGTCCAGCTGGGCGTAGTTTTACGACAACGATGAGTCAAGGCGGGCCTTCCGGGCCCGCCTTTTTGTTGCTGGGTTGCTCGTTTTCTGAGTTGCTCGGAAACGGCCGCGCGGCAACTCGGAAACCCAGCAACCCAGCAACGCACCAACCTGTTTTGCTATCATCCGCGCCGCCTTGAGCCGTCCCCTCAGCAAGCCGGTCGACAACATCCTCGATCTCGTCGGCAATACGCCGATGCTGCAGCTTCGCCATATCGGCGCCGGATCGATCTTCGCGAAGATGGAGTTCCTCAATCCGGGCGGCTCCGTCAAAGACCGAATCGGCGTCGGCATGATCGAGCGCGCGGAACGCGCCGGCTACCTCAAAAAGGGCGGCACGATCATCGAGCCGACGGCCGGCAACACCGGCATCGGACTGGCCCTCGCCGGCGTGCGGATGGGTTATCGCGTCATCCTCTGCGTCCCCGAAAACTTCTCGCTCGAAAAGCGCGAAGTGATGAAAGCACTCGGCGGCGAAGTCGTCCTCACACCGAAGGACGAAGGGATGAAAGCGGCGATCGCGAAAGCGCAGGAGCTCGCGCAGACGATCCCCGGCGCATACGTCCCGCAGCAGTTCACGAACGTGTTCAATAGCGAAGCGCACTACGCCACGACCGCGCCGGAGATATGGGAACAGATGGACGGCAACATCGATGGGTGGGTCGCGGGCGCCGGTACCGGCGGCACATTCACCGGCGTCGCGAAGTATCTGAAAGAGCGCAATCCGAAGATCTGGTGCGTCGTCGTCGAGCCGCAGGGCTCGATCCTCAAAGGCGGTGAGGCCGGACCGCATGAGGTCGAGGGAATCGGCGCCGGATCGTTCATCCCACCCGTGCTCGATATGTCGCTCGCCGACGACATCATCCAGGTCTACGACGCGCCCGCATTCGCGATGGTCCGCCGCATCGCCGAGGAAGAAGGTGTCCTCGGCGGCTCGAGCGCAGGCTGCAACGTGCATGCAGCACTCGAAGTCGCGCAACGACTCGGTCCCGGCAAACGCGTCGTCACCCTAATCCCCGATGCCGCCGAGCGCTACATGTCGAAGGGCATCTACACCAAATGGGCGCCCAAGCCCGCGGCACTTACTGAGTAATGGTTCACGCCGACTGAGGTCACATCATGGGTTTCTCCACTGATTGCATCCACGCAGGCCAGGAGCCTGAAGCGACGACGGGCGCCGTCTCGGTACCGATTTTCCAGACCTCGACGTACGTGCAGCCCGAGCTCGGACGCCACAAAGGTTTCGAGTACGCGCGCACGCAGAACCCGACGCGCTTCGCCACCGAGGCGGCACTTGCGGCACTCGAGCGCGGCAAGCACGGGCACTGTTTCGCGTCCGGCATGTCGGCGATCGATACCGTCTTTCGTCTGCTGAAATCGGGCGATCACGTCGTATCGGGCGAGAACATGTACGGCGGCTCGTATCGCCTCTTCAGCCGCGTCTGCGAAAAGTTCGGACTCCAGTTCACGTATGTCGACACCTCGAAGATCGATGAGGTGAAGAAGGCGATTCGTCCGTCGACGAAAATCGTCTACGTCGAGACGCCGACGAATCCGATGATGACGCTCACCGATCTCGCCGCGTGCGCCGAGCTCGCGCATGCAAACGGCGCGATGCTCGTCGTCGACAACACGTTCTGCTCGCCCTACCTGCAGCGGCCGATCGAGCTCGGTGCGGACATCGTGGTGCACTCGACGACGAAGTTCCTCAACGGGCATTCGGATTCAGTCGGCGGCGTGGTGATCTCGAACGATGACGAGGTCGCGCAGCAGATCGGATTTCTGCAGAACGCAGTCGGCGCGATCCTCTCGCCATTCGATTCATGGCTGGTGCTGCGCGGCATCAAGACGCTCGCCGTGCGCATGAAGCGGCACGAGGAGAACGGTCAGGCGATGGCGAATTACCTCGCCAATCACAAGA
>DATEZA010000254.1:0-23053 GCA_035255945.1 Thermoanaerobaculia bacterium | reverse complement strand
GCGGCGCTCGTTGGGACGCTCGACAAGAACGGCGCGGCGCCGGTCGCGTACGCGAGCACGCGCGCCATCGATGCGCGGCTCGCGCAGCATGACAGCGGCACGCCGTACTACGCCGGCCTCTTCGCGCCGAACATGAAAGGGGGCGTGGTGATCACCGGCGTTCCGGCCGCGCAGTACGCCGACTTCGCGGACAAGCAGAAGCAGACCGACTTCCTGGCGTCGCGGCTCTACGGCGGCGGCGGACCGCACGGCGTATTCATCAAGACGATCGGCGCCGGCCTCGCGTACAGCAACGGCATCCGCGGCAGCATCGCGCAGGGACGCATCGGCTACTACGCCGAGCGCACACCGGAGATCCCGCAGACGCTGAAGTTCGTCATCGATGTGATCAAGTCCTCGCCCCGCGACACGTCGCTCGTCGACTACACGATCGCCCAGGCGTTCGGCGAAGTGCGCGCGTCATCGACGTACGAAACGCGCGCCGAAGCGATGGCCGGCGATCTGGCCGACGGGCAGCCGCCCGAGCAGGTGCGCAAGTTCCGCGAGTCGCTGCTCGAACTGCGCAAGGATCCGTCCCTCGGCGACAAGCTGTTCGATCGCAAGGACGCGGTGTATTCGCGCGCCATCCCGGAGTACGGCTCGACGCGTCCGCGCGATGTGGCGGACGGCGTCTTCTTCGCCATCGGACCGGACAAACAGCTCGACGCGCTCGATCAGTACATCAAAGCGGCGGAGCCGGATACGAAGTTGTATCGGTTGTATGCGCGGGATTATTGGATGCCGTGAGACGAGAAATAGAGAGACGGAGAGACAGAGAGACAGAGAGACGGAGAGACAGAGAGATTGAGGAGCTCAGTCTCTCCGTCTCTCAGTCTCTCCGTCTCCCAGTCTCTCTGTCTCAAACGGCCAGCAATTCGCTGATCGTCTTGATCAGATGCGACGACTGGATCGGCTTGCTGATGTAGGCATTCGCGCCGAGGGCGAGGCCGCGCTCGCGGTCTTCCTCGGCGCCTTCCGTCGTGATGATGATGATCGGAATGTTCTTCAGCTGCGCGTTCTGACGGACGAGCGAGACGAGCTTGAGGCCGTCCATCACCGGCATGTTGATGTCGGTCAGGATCAGATCGATCTTGTCGGGGCCGGAAAGCTTCTTCAACGCGTCGACGCCGTCGACCGCCTCGATGATCTTCGCGTTCTTGAAGCGCTTCAGCGAAAACGAGATCAACTGACGCATCGTCGGTGAGTCTTCGACGACCAGGAAGTTCGCGTTCTCCATCCCCAAAATTAAGCCCCTAACTCGTGGTGGTGAGCAGATCGAGGAAGCTCTGGATCGTGTTCAGCTTCCGTTCGGATTGCGAATAGAGCTTCGACGAGAAAATCGCCGTCGCGGCATGCGCGGCAAGCAGCGAGAAGAGCTCGTAGTCGACGGCCGAGAACGAATCCTTCTGCTGCAGCAACTTGTAAATCGCGATGAGCCCGATGACGTGCTCTTTGATCTTCAGCGGCACGGCGGCGAGCGGCTTGTCGATGGTGATCGAGCCGCTGTCGGCGTCGATGTCCTGATTGATGTAGTAGCTCTCGCCGGTTCTCGCGACCTGGCCCATCACGCCGTCGCCGAGGCGGATGGAGATCTGGTCGATGTTGGGCATCACGTCTTCGCCTTCCGAGGCGATGGTCTTCAGCTCGTTCGTCTTCTCGTCGAGCAGAAGGATGGCGAAGGCCTCCGCGCCGATCAGATTGATGACGATCTCCTGCACGATCTGGATCACTTCGCGGAAGTCGAGCGTGGAGTGGAGCTGGTAGCTGGCGACGTAGAGATTCGCCAGGTTGTTGTTCTGTTCTTCGATTTCGATGTAGCGGTTCGCGAAGTCTTTGTTCTCTTCTTCGATGGCCGAGAACCGCTCGTGAATCCGCTTGTTTTCCTCGGTCAGGTGCGTGATCTGATCGCGCAGCTTCTGCACTTCTTCCGAGGAGCCGCCCGCCTTCTGCTCGGTCTCGGCTGAGGCGAGACGGTAGCGAAGCCGCTGGTTTTCGCGGAGCAGTTCCTCGGTGAACTCTTTGCCCTTATTGAACAGTTCGAGGAACTTCTCGGCTTTCGATTCTTCGGTCATGAATTGCCTCGGACGCGGCCCGCTGAGACTAACATAACTTCAGCCCGTACAAAGCTTCCGAATGGCACCCGGTATCTCGTGCAGCGGAACGATTTCGTCGATTGCGCCGGTCTTGATCGCCTCTCCGGGCATGCCGAAGATGATGGCCGTTTCGGCCGATTCGGCGATCGTTTTCCCGCCCCGCTGGTGCACCTTTCGGATGGACTCCGCGCCATCGTCGCCCATCCCGGTCATGATCACTGCGACGATTCGGTTACCGCACGACTCGCTCGCGGTGGCGAAGAGCCGATCGACCGACGGCGCGTAGAGATCGCTGATGCCTGCCGGATAAACGCGGACCTGCAATCCATCCGAGATCCGCCGCACTTCGGTCTGCATCCCGCCCGGCGCGACGTACGCGACGCCCGGCTTGAGCATGTCGCCATCGCTCGCCTCTTTGACGTTGTACGGCGAGAGCCGATTGACGCGATCGGCGAAGAGCCGCGTGAATGTCGGCGGCATGTGCTGCGCGACGACGATCGGCACCGGCAGCAACGGCAGGTGCTGAAAGACATGCTGCAGTGCAGGCGGACCGCCGGTCGAGCAGCCGATCGCGATCAGCTCGATCCCCTTCGCGCACGTCTCGGGCATCGGTCCCGCCGCCTGCTGCGTCGCTTCTTCTTCCTGCAGCCGGCGCTTGAGGTTGTCCATGCGCAGCTCGCCGACCTGCAGCACTTTCGAGACGAGATCTTTCTGGATCTCTTCGAGCCGCGGCGATACACGGCCGCCCGGTTTGGCGATGAAGTCGATCGCGCCGAGCTCGAGCGCTTTGAAGACGCTCCGATCGCTCGACCTGCTCGACACGGCAATGACCGCCGTCGGCAGATTCGCCATCAACCAGCGCAGGAACGCGAAGCCGTCCATGATCGGCATCTCGAGATCGAGCGTGATGACGTCCGGCCGGAGCTTCATCACCTGCTTGATCCCGTCCTCGCCGTTGACGGCGGTGCCCACGACCTTGATGCCGGCATGCGACTCGAGCATCCGCGCGAGCGTCACGCGGTTGTACGCGGAGTCATCGATGACGAGTGCTCGGACCGGCATCCCGGGATGGATTGTAATCGGGGTCAGCGCCGGATCGCGCGCACTCCGAGCACCACCGCGGCCATCGTCGCGAACAGAAGCAGTCCTGTCACCGAGACAGTGGCCATCGACATGACGGAGCCGCGAATCGCGACACGCAGCGAAAGCTCGGGGCTGTCGACTGTCGCCAAGCGATTCTGCGCGCGCGCCTGGAGCTTGAGGTTGTATTCGGCGGGGATCGCGTCGACGGCGCTGCTGATGGTCAGATGGATGACACGTTTCTCCCGCGGCGCCAGCTCGTTGATGGTCGGCGGTTCAACCTGCGCGGTGATGCCGACGGGAGGATTGGTCTCGAACAACACGTCGTGCGCCGCCGCACCGCCGAGGTTTTCGAGGGTGATGTCGAGAACCTTCCGTTCGCCGGGAGCAAGCGTGGTCAGGAGGTTGTCGGTGGATAACGTCACGCGTGGCGCGCCAACCGGGCGGAGCTGCAAGCCGATTCCGCCGAGTGATGCGCTGCCGGACGACGGCATGGCGTCGATCCGGAACTGCAACGTCTGGTCGAACCACGACGACTCGGCAGTCACCGGCAGGAAGACGCGCAGGATCACTTTGAGCGAATGCTGGTTCTCGCCGAACTGCAGGAGACTCAGTTTGGCGTTGCTGTCGGCATCGATCCACTCGGTCACGAATGCCGACGGAAGATCGCGCACCGCAAACCGGACGCTCTCCTGCGCCGCGGAGCCGCGCTCGAGATGCAGCGCGTATTCGACTTTTCCACCGAGCGCCCCTTCCTGTGAAGGATTGGCGCAGGTGACCTGAATGCGGCGATCGCTGGCATCGTGCTGCAGAAGAATCGGGAACTGCTCGCGGCGCGTACCGGACATCACCAGCACCGTCACTTCATCCGCATCGCGCAGCATCCGGAACGGCAGCGAGATCGTGCGATGGCCGCGGCCGTCGAGCGTCACCTGCCGCTGGTACGGCTCGCTGACGACTGTTTGGCCCGCCTGCAGGCTGACGAGATATCCGCGCTGCAGACCTTCTTCGTAGCCGCGCTCGAGCTCACGCAACTGCAACGTGACGGTGATGTCTCCGGCGGCACTGACCGACTTGACGGCCGACAGCACCTGAAACGACGGCAGCTCGTTCGCCAGCTCCACCTGGGAGCGTTCGGTGTCGAGATGCGTGCGCTCGCTCTCCGCCTCCGCGCGATCGAGCTCCGCCTTCGAGCTCAGACCCTGCGCAAAGAGGCGGCGCTGTTGTTCCAGTGCCGCGGCAGCCTGGCGTTCGTTGATCTTCGCGCGGCGCAGTTCGAGCCGGCGCTCCGCTTCGGATGAACCGTTGCTCTGCGCGACCAGCGGGGCCGCCGCGATCAGCAGGGCGAGCAACCAACTCAATGCGCGCACTCGAGCTCCCGATAGAGTTGACTGACGTTGCGCGCGCGAAAGTCCGTCGCCGGCTCTTCGATGGCCATGCGTCCGCGATGGAGCACGCCGACCCGGTCCGCACATTCATAAACGCTCTGCAAATCGTGCGACGAAAAGAGAATCGTCTTGCCGTCGCCGCGCAACGTGCGGATCAGGCCGGCGAATTCGATCGCGCTGCGGGGATCGAGTCCCGACGTCGGCTCGTCGAGCAGAAAGACATTCGCTCCCTTCACCAGACCGATCGCGATGGCGAGCTTCTGCCGCATCCCTTTGCTGTACGTCGCGACGCGCTCTCCGGCGGCGGCGAGCGGGAACGCGAGGTGCGACAACGCACCGCGATAACTCTCCGCCGGATGCTCGTGGCCCATCAGACCGTCGAACAGCGCCATGTTTTGCAGTGCGGTCAGATGTGGATAGAGGCGCGCGACCTCCGGCACATAGGCCAGCCTTCCCTTCGCCGCAACCGGATCACGGTTCACGTGGATCCCATCGATCCAGATATCGCCCTGGTCCGGCTGCAGAAACCCGAGACAGAGATTGAGCAGCGTCGTTTTGCCCGCGCCGTTTGCGCCGACGAGCGCGAACGAGGTGGAGTGGCCGATGGAGAGATCGAGGTCGAATACTCCCCGTCCATCGGCGAATGCCTTGGAGAGCCGCCGGCAGACGATCCCGTTCATGCGCGCACATCCATGCGGGTGAATGCCACGGCGCCGGCGATGAAGAAGAAACAGGCGAAGGCGACGATGGTCAGTGACGGCGGGACGACCGCGAGCAGCGTCTCTTGCGGCGACGACCACGTCCCGCTGAACGGGATCAGGAACGGCTTGATGTTGTCATGGGTGACCAGCGCGTTGGTCACGCCGCGCGCATTTCCGGAGTAGTACACCTCGCGGCTCTCGGCAAGACGGCGGCCGATTTTCTCGTCGTACATCCGCGCCTCTTCGTAGAACAACGATCGCTGACGAAAGCCGGTCCACGACAGCTCCGCTGCCGCCTGATGAAGTACGGCGGCCGGCGACAGGAGCGACAACGCGCGCGTCAGCTCCTCGCGCGATTCCTCTTCGTGCGACTGCTTTTCCCAGAAGCGGCGGAGGACTTCCGTCCGCCTCGCGCGCAACTGCCCGAGAGCTTCGCGGCGGCTGCGCATCAGGTCTTCCATCGCGCGTGCGTCGCCGCCGGCCGCGACATACGCATCGAACGCGAGCTGCTCTTTTTTTGCGTAGTCGGTTTTCAGTTGCGACACGAGCTCGTCTTCCGCGAGCGTGATCTCGACATTCCGTGCGACCGGCTTGATCTGGTTCACGACCAGGCCGACTGCGCGCGGCACGATGCAGACGAGGAATGCCCACGCAAAGAGACAGGCCACTGCGGCGTCGGCGGGACGGCGCACGCGCGCGCTGATCGCCAGTCCGGCCGTCGCGAAGGTCAGCACGTAGAGCAGGGCGAGCAGTCCGTACGCGATCCAGTGTCCGATGCTCATCAGCGGCACGCCGCTGATCGCGACATACAACAGCGCGAGCAGATATGCCGGGATGAAGCAGCCTGCGAGCACGATCATGCTGCCGGCCAATTTCGCGAGCAGCACGGTGGAGCGCCGGATCGGATACGAGAGGAGCAACACCAATGTCCCCTGCGCGCGCTCGCCGCAGATGGAGTCGAACGTCACCGCGACGGCGAGCAGCGAGAGGAGAGTGGAGACGACGAAGGTGAGGTCGAGGTAGCCGAACAGCGCATCGATCGAATTCTGCGCGCCGCGCGTTTCGCCGAACCGCAGTCCTTCTTTCGTCGATGTGAAGCGGAACGGCACGACCGGCTCGAGGCCGACCGACAGCACCGTCAGCGGAGAAACACTGCGCGTGTTTTCGACCTGGATGGTCTCATCGCGCTCGAGCTGTTCTTCGACCGACGGCGCCCATCGCTGCACGAACGCATTTCGCTCGAGCCAGGCCTGCCGATAGTCGTGCACGCGCACGAATGCGGCGAGCAGCGACAGCACGATGCACATCGTGCCGCCGAGGTAAAGCCGCTTCCCGTGCAGGTGATCCCAGAGCTCCTTGCGCAGGAGCCACTTGAGCGACACCACATTCGCCGCCGGATGATTCGGCGAAGCGACGGCCGCAGCGGCTTGATCGAGCGTGGTCATGACTATTGGCGGATCACGTGTCCGTTGGCTGCCGGATTCGCATCGCACGCCGGAAGCACGCCGACTCCGAACCCGCCGTCCGGTCCGCCTTTGACGCGCACGCATCGAGCGATGGTTGGCCCTGAATCACGCTCGATCTGCATGCCGAACTGCGATTGCTTCGTCACCGGCTTCGCCCCGGGAAGCGTCACGGTGTATCTCGTCGGAAACAGAACCTCGGCCAGCATCCCGGCGGGCGGCGCGAGCAAGCGGCGTGAAAAATTGAGGCGGAACTCCGGCTGCGGCGCTTTGCCATCCGGTCCGACCGTGAACTCCCACACCAGCGGCTTGTCCGCTTCGAGGTGATAGCGCAGGTTCTCGGCCGGAATCTCCAGCGTGCGCATGCCGCCTTTGGCGTTCTTGTCGATCTCCGGCATCTGCACCAGCTGATACGCGGCGGTCAGCTCGAGGCGCACGTGAGTGCCGGGCGGCAACCCCGCGGCGCGCGAGGCGAAGACGATGGATGTTCCGTCGCCGGCGAACGCCGCCGGCACGATGCATAGCAGTGCGAACAAGAAGAGTGTGCGTTTCAAGCAAGTCCTCCAGCTGAAATTGTGGGACGCCGGTGCACTGCTAATTCACTAACCGTAGACGCAAACGGTGCCGCCGTTTGACGTGTACTCGTCCTGCAAATACCAGATGTGCAGGCGAACCGTGCCATCCGTGTAATTCTCGATCCACACCGACCGGGACGGGCATGAGGCAACCGCCGTGTCGACGCCGGTCAGCAGCGCTGCCAGGGCGAAGACGACGGCCAAAACCTTACTGCGACGAACGAATGAAAGCATTCTAGAGACTTCTCCTTTGCGTTTGATCCGGGGAGAGAGCACCTGGGTTATATCGGGCCGGATACACCGGCGCCCCACATCGATTTCTGCATCATTCCGCCATCACCACGATCGGGATCTCCAGCCGGACGTCCCCTGCGGAAATCGTGATGGTGCGCTGCGAGCGCTCGCCCGCGCCGGCCGTGTAGCGGAGCCGCAATTTGCGATCGCTGTAATCGGCGTGCAGACGATCGTCCACGCCGCCGATCGATTCGATCCGCAGCTCGCGGCCGGATCTGCGTCGAAGCGCGACCTCGGCCGTCAGCGGCGCCGCAGCATCGCCAAAAAGAATGACGCGCTCCGGCTGCGCGATGAGCGCATCGCCGCGACGCCAGCGGACGATGAGCGGTACCGGCGCGAGCGGTGCGTCGCCTTCGATGACGATCCGCTCTTCGCCGTCGGTTTCGCTCCACACTTCAAGCGAGAGGCGATCAGCGGAGAGCGCAGCACAGACATGCTCCGAGGAACGAACCCCACTCGGCGAAACCGGCAGGACCCGTGAGGTTGTCGTCGATTCGCCGAGATCGATGATGCCGTTGCCGAAGCCGAACGCGTCATCGATCTTCGCTTCGATCTGCAATTCCACAGTGCCGCCGTCGCTGGTGATGCGCAGTTGATTGCGCACCACTCCCGAAACATCGACGGGGAGGAACGAGACCACCAGCCGGGCCGACTCGCCGCGCGGCAGCTCCTTGCGATCGAGATCGAAGGTCGTGCAACCGCAGCTCGTCTCGATGTGCGTGATGTGCAGAGTCTCATCGCCGTCATTTCGGATCGTGACGTTCGCCGTTGCCGTCGCCCACGGCGCAACGACACCGAGGTCGAGCCGGCGCTCACTGAGCGTCAGTCGCGGCGCTGCGGCAGCCCGCAGAGCGAGCGCTGCACACACGCCGGCAAGTGCGGCGTAGTAAATACGTCTGAACATCTGGATTGCCGTAGGGGTTGAAGGCCGCGCAGTCTAGTTGTGCGGAAAGATGGCGTCAACGCCCAATTGCGGAAAGCGGAAAGCGCGGCGAAGGCAACGCGTGTTGGCGGCCGCAGGCCCGCCAACCGCGTTCGCAAAACCGCGCATCTCGCGCCGCGCGCTGTTCGTGTGTTGCCCGCGTTCAGCTACGCGCGCAGCGCGTCAGCTGCTGCGCGGGCAGGCACCGCCCCTCGCGACTACTGCTGATACACCATGTCATTCTTCAGGTGCCCGCGTTCAGCTGCGCGCGCAGCGCGTCAGCTGCTGCGCGGGCAGGCACCGCCCCTCGCGACTACCGCTGATACACCATGTCATTCTTCAGGTGCCGCAATTTGAATTGCGTGGAGAGGGAGATCAGAGACTCGGAGTGGCCGAGGAGCAAATACCCGCCGTCGATCAGCCGGTTGTAGAAGTTCCCCACCACGACCTTCTTCGACGAGTCATCGAAATAGATGATCACGTTGCGGCAGAAGATGACGTCGAGATGCCCGAGGAGTGAGACGCGCGCTTCGTCGTAGAGATTGACCCGGCCGAACGAAATGCGGTTGCGCACTTCATCGTGAATCTTCCACGACCCGTCCGCCTCACGCGTGAAGTACTTGTCCCGCAGCGTCGCCTCGGTCGATCGGAACGCCGACTCGCGGTACTGACCGCGGCGCGCTTTCGACAGCACCTGCTGATTGATGTCGCTGGCGAAAATCTCGAACGCCGCACGTTGGTACCAACCCGCCTCCTGCAAGAGGATCGCGAGCGAATACGGCTCCTCGCCCGATGAACATCCGGCCGACCAGACCCGCACTTTCTTGATCGGTTTCCTCGCCAGGATGTCGGGGACGATCTCCTCGATGAACGCCGTGAGCTGCGCGGGCTCGCGGAAAAAGTACGTCTCGTTCGTCGTGACCAGGTCGTAGATCTGATCGAACTCCGACTCCGCGCGCGGGTCGTACTGCAGGAAGTAGAAGTACTTCTGAAACGAGTCGAAGTTCAGCTCGCGCGCGCGGGGCGAGAGGCGTTTCTGCAGCAGGTACTTCGACGTATCGGCAAACCACATCCCTGTCCGTTTGTAGATCTGATCCCGCAGCAGCCGGAACACGTCGTCCGGCAGCTCGAGATGATGATTCAACGACAGATTGAACGTGGTCATTGGACCCGATTTCGTTATGGCTTCTCTCTCATCGCCTGCAGAATCGCGGCGATCACGACTTCCCTCCTGCTATCCGCCGTCCGCCACGCCTCTTCCAGCAGGTCGCGATAAAGCTGTTTGTGTTTGACGAAGACTTCCGAGACGTCGTCGAGGATCGCGGTGTTCTCCAGCGCCTTGAAGAGCTGCGGGAACGATTCGCGGTCCGGGATCTTGTCGAGTGCGAGCACCGCCGACTGCTGCACGTACGTGTCCGGATCCTCGAGCGCGCGATGCAGCGACTGCAGCGCGTAACGATCGCCGCGATTGCCGAGCGCCGTCGCGGCGGCCGCCCGAATGCGCCAGTCGTCGTCGGTCAGCGCCTCGATCAGGCAATCGAACACGTCCGCTCCGGGGATGCGCGCCAGCGCGAGAATCGCCGCGCGGCGGATCTCGAGGTCGGCTTCATTCAGCCCGTTGAAGAGCACATCGCGAACGTTCGCGTTCTCCGACTTGCCCAATGCTTCGATGGTTGCGATGCGCACCGGCGGCAGATCGTGCTCGAGGTGCCGCATCAGCGGACCGAGCGCCTCCGGATGGCGGTATTCGCCGAGCGCCTGCGCGGCCGCGGTGCGGATCCAGATGTCGCTGTCTTCGAGTGAGCTGATCAGCGGCTCGATTCCTTTTTCGGGACGCAGCCGGACGATCGCGTTGATCGCGGCCAGACGCACCGCCGTCGACTCGTCCGCAAGTGAAAGCACCAATTGATCGGCGAAACGCTCCTCGCCGAACTTGCCCATCAGCGAGATCGCCTTCTGCCGGATGACCGGGTCGCTGTCTTTCGACGCGAGCAGCAGCTCGTCGTGATAGCCCTCGCCCTGGATGTTCACGAACACCGAGAGCGAGTTGAGCTTCATGGGGATCGACGGCGACTGCAGCAGCCGCCGGATCTTCATCAGCACATCGATCTTGATCTCCGGAAATGCGGTGACCAGCGCGGAGATCGAATTCACCGCCGCCTGTTGCGAGGCGACGTCGAAGTCGTCGAGCTTCGCCAGGAGGTAATCGATCGAGCCCGGATCGGCGATCTCGCCGAGGGTCTCGATCGCCAGGCGGCGGATCATCGGATTTTCGTGATCGAGGAACGGGAGGATGTGCGGGATCGCCTCCGGAACGCCGACGACGTTGATGACCCGCAGCAGCAGCGCGACGATCTCGTCCTCTTCCGCATTGCGCAGCGTGTCGAGAATCGCCGGCATCGCGCCGGAGCCGAAATCGATCAATGCCTGCGCCGCGACTTCCGCCGTGTCGGGCTGTTCGAGAAACGAGAGCAGCACCGGCAGCGCGTTCTGATCGCCAGACCATCCAAGGAATTTGAGGATGAAGTTTTTGACGTCGCGCTTCGGCGTGGTGTGCAGGTGATCGATGAGCGGCGCGATTTTTTCTTTCGGGAACGACTCGCGGAACTTCTTCTGGATCAGCGTCCGCTCCGCCTGCTCGACGATGCGCGGCTTCGAGGCTTCGGCGATCCGCACGAGCGCGCGCAACGCGGTGAGGTTGAGCTTCTCTTCGTCCGCGATGATGCGCAGCAGGAAGCTGACCGTTCCGACGTCCGCGATTTTCCCGACCGCTTCGAGCACCGGCTTGCGCAGCGACTTCTCCGCGTACAGCGGCAGGATCGACGGCAGCGCCGCGCGATCGCCGATCTCGCCGAGTGCTTCGATGATGTGGAACTTGAGCCAGAGGTCCTCGCGCGCGGCGAGCACGCGCATCAGGAGCGGCAGCGCCGTCGCGTCGCGATATTTGCCGAGCGACGACACGACGGACGACGCGACATTGATGTCCTTCTCCGGCTCGAGCATCCCCATCAGCATGCGGAAACCGTCGGGGCTGCGCAGATCGCCGAGGAGGTTGACGAGCGACAAGCGGACATCGATGTCGGGCTCGACGGCGAGCCGCCGCACGATCGGAGCGATCGCCGGATCGCCGATGCGGATCAGCGCTTCGGTCGCGGAGTTGCGCTTGCCGGCGTTCTCCGAATCGGCGAGCGAATCGAGCAGGCCGTGAATGACGGCGGTGCGCGCATCGCGCACGAATCCGTCGACGATCGTCTTGCGCACGCGCCAGTCCTTGTCGCCGAGGAGCTCGAACATGAGCGGGAGGTCGCGGTCGTCGGTGGAGTGGGAGACCAGGTACGCGGCCTTCTGGCGCGCGTCGGGATCGCTCGATCGCGCTTGTTCGATGAGTTGGGGGTCTGCGCTCATAGAAATTGGGGCGCGTGGGCTCGGGGGCGCGTGGGCTCGGGGTTTTTCACCCCGCACCCTCGTGCCCTCGTACCCTCGTACCCGCTCCTCATTTCGTTCCCGTCCTGATCCGCTCCAGGTCCTCGCGCTTCATCTGCACGAACTGCTGGAGCGTTTCGTTGAAGATCTCCGTGTCGCGGCGGACGCGGAACGGCACGCGCGAATCGAAGTACGACCGGCCTTCCTCGATCTCGTCTTTGAGCACATCGAAGAAGTTGTTGTCGCGCAGTCCGCGCTCTACTTTGTCTGCGTTGTAGATGACGATGTCGGAGAGGATGAGGCGGGCGAGGCGGCGCGCTTCGTCGTGCTCGCGCGGCTCGCTCATCTGGAACTCGCCCGTGCCGGTGACATCGGGGAAGAGCTTGCGGATGATCTGGCGCAGCTCGCGCTCCGGGATCTGCTCTTCAATGTATTCGTCGGCGCCGTAAAGGCTGGTCGGATTGGCGCGGAAGCGATTGGCGCGGAAGAGCGCACCGATGAGGATCACCCGCGTGTCGGCAAGCGACGGATCGGCCTTGATGTCTTCCGACACTTCGACGCCGAGCTTTCCTTTGAGGTAGACGTTGACGACGACGAGATCGGCGCGCGTGCGGCGGACGAATTCGAGCGTCGGCTCGCCGGTCTCGAAGAACTCGACGTCGAAGCCGAGGCGGCGGAGGTGCTCGCCGAGGAAGGTGCGGAAGGGGCGCGGCTCATCGGCGATGACGCAGGTGCGGCGTTTCGGGCCAGGAGCCTGCGGCTGTCCATTGCTGGTCGGGACAGGCGAGGGCGCCTGTCCTCCAGCGGGATGCGGCTTGAGCACCATCTGCGTGCGGCATGAAGGACAGGCCACGCGCACGGGCGCGGTCAGCGGCAGGGTCAGCGCCGCGCGAAATTTCGAGCCACAGTTCTTACAGGTGAGTTCCATAGTCGCGGGAGAAGCTACAGAGCTTGTCTAAATCGAGGAGGATCGTCAACGCATTCGCCTGCCGGAAGACGCCGCGGACGGCGTCATCGAGCTCGCTGGAGTGCACGACGGGGTGCGGCTCGATCGCATCGGCGCCGGTTTTCACCACGCGCAACACGCGATCGACTTCGAAGCCGACCGTCTCCCCGCGATGCTCGAGCACGACGGTGCGCGTGTCGGGCCCGGCCGCAGCGGCGGGCGGATGGCGGAGCTTGCGGCGGATGTCGAGCAGCGTGACGATCGTGCCGCGGAGCGAGATGATACCGACGATCGAGGGGTCGGCGTTCGGGATGCGCGTGACCGGACGGGGGGTGACGATCTCGACGATGCTCTCGATGTTCACCGCGTAGTTTTCGTGCGCGATGACGAAGGTGAGGAGCTCGATCTGCTCACTCGCCGCTGCCTCGCTCGCGCTCTGGGCGACGAGCGCGCGGTGTTGGCCGGCGGTTTCCTTGAATCGTTCGAGCTTCGATTCGGCGGGAGTTGCCGGCGCTTCCCGTGGAGCGACAGGCGCCTCGCCTGTCGGAGCTGTCGGCCCTGTCGGAGCTGTCGGCGCGGACGGGCGAGGCGCCTGTTCCTCCACGGGAGCTTCCGCAGCCGCCGCCTTCTTCGCCTTCTTGCGAATCTTCACCAGATCAACCATGGCTCTCCATGCGATGCTCGCGTGCGGCGGAGGCGATGCGCGAGGGATCGATCGTCGCGGCGTCTTCGCCGAACGCGTCGAGCAGCGCGGTGGTGGCCAGCGTGTTGATCAGGCGCGGGATGCCGCCGCTCACCGTGTGAATTTCTTCCATCGCTTCGTCGCTGAACGGATTGCGCTCGCCGCCCGCGACGCGAATGCGGTGCTCGATGTAGCGGATCGTCTCTTCGAGTGACAACGGTCCGAGAGAGTAACGCAGCCCGATGCGCTGGCGCAGCGGCGCGTACGCATCGCGGGCGAGCCGCGTGTCGAGCTCGGGCTGACCGATGAGCACGACCGACAACAGATTCTGATCGTCGAGCTGGAAATTCGTCAGCAGGCGGATCTCGTCGAACGTCGCCTTCGACGGAATCAGTTGCGCTTCATCGATCATCAACACCGGCTCGCGCTTTTGTTCGTACAGCTCGAACAGCTTCGTATGCAGCGCATCGAGCAGGTCGTTGCGGAAGCGGGGCGGTGCGATGCCCAAACTTTGTGCAATGGCGCGGAGGAGCTGCGTCGGCGTGAGCCGCGGATTGATCAGCAGCACGACCGGACGCGAGTCGCCGATGCGATCGATCAGCGCGCGGGAGAGCGTGGTCTTGCCCGAGCCGATGTCGCCGACCAGGAGGGCGAGCTCTTTTTCTTCGACGGCGTATTCGAGGCGGGCGAGAGCTTCCTTGTGCTGGGGGGATTCGTAGAGGAAGGATGGGTCGGGAGTCTTGCCGAAGGGTTTTGTGGTGAGGCCGAAGTGATCTTCGAACATAGGGTCACCGGATGAATGCAGAATTCAGAATGCAGAATTCAGAATGCAGAATTGAGACGTGCGCGAAGCGCCACCTCAATTCTTCATTCTTCATTCTGAATTCTGAATTCTGCATTCGAAGTCGTTCCTCAGACCCTCGCCATCGCCCTGTTCTCCCGCGCCCGCCCGGTGAGGCCAAGTGATCTTCAACATAGGTCACCGGATGAATGCAGAATTCAGAATGCAGAATTGAGACGTGCGCGAAGCGCCACCTCAATTCTTCATTCTTCATTCTGAATTCTGCATTCTGCATTCGAAGTCGTTCCTCAAACCCTCGCCATCGCCCTGTTCTCCCGCGCCCGCCCCCCAAAATGATCGATCAGCGTTCCCACATCGATCACCAAAACGATGTCGCTCTCGCCGATATCCGTCGCACCTGCGATACCGGGGATGGTCTTCAACCGCTCGCCGATCGACTTGATCACTACTTCCTGCTGCCGCACGAGCGCATCGACGAGCAGGCCGACCGTCTTCTCGCCCGATCGCGTCACGACCACGAACCACTTCGTGTCGGGCCCGTGATCGTGATCGTCGGCGAGGCCGAACGCGTCGGCGAGACGGAGCAGCGGCAGGGTGAAATCGCGCAGCGTGAAGACTTCGCGGCGCTCCACCGTGCGGATGTCGCGCGAGTAGATGCGCAGCGATTCTTCGACCGACGTGAGCGGAATGGCGAACTGCTCGTCGCCGGCGCGCACGATCAGCGCCTGGATGATCGCCAGCGTGATCGGCAGCGAGATGCGGAACGTCGATCCCTGCCCCGGCGACGAGATGACATCGATCGTGCCCTTCAGGTCCTGGATGTTTTTCTTCACCACGTCGAGTCCGACGCCGCGTCCGGAGATCTCGCTCACCTGCGCCGCCGTCGAGAATCCGGGCGAGAAGATCAATTCGAGCGCGCGCGCCGCGTCGAACGGATCTTTGTCGGTGATCAGTCCGCGATTGATCGCGATCCGGCGGATGTGCTCCGGATCGATGCCGCGCCCGTCGTCTTTGACATCGAGCACGACCGAGTTCCCCTGCTGGTACGCATTGAGGATGACTTTCCCCTCGGGCGCCTTGCCCGCCGCGACACGCTCCGCCGCCGGCTCGATGCCGTGATCGATCGCGTTGCGGATGATGTGCATCAGCGGATCGGTCAGCTCCTCGACCATCATCTTGTCGAGCTCCGTGTCCTCGCCGCGCATCACGAGCTCGATCTCTTTCCGCAGCTCGCGCGCGGTCTTGCGCACCGTGCGCGAGAGCTTCGAGTAGATCTGCCCCACCGGCACCATCCGCGTCTCGATGACTGACTTCTGCAAGTCGCTCAACTTCCGATCGAGATTGCGCGCGATCTTCCCCAGCTCGTGCGCCGCCATCCGGTTCTGCTGTGCGGTGAGCTGGCGGGTGAGCGACTCGAGCTGCGTCTTCTCGATGATCAGCTCGCCGACGATGTTCATGACGTGATCGAGCTTGGAGATGTCGACGCGCACGGTCTGCGACATCGACCGCAGCGAGAGGTCTTCTTCGGGCACGATCTCGACCGGCACCGGTGCGGTCTCGACGACCGTCTGCGGCGCCGACGTTTTTCGCAACGACGAAACGCTCGCCTCGGGTGCAAGCGCCGCGACCGCCTCGACGTTGAGCGTCGATCCGTACAGCAGGCGGAACGCAATTCCGGCTCCGCCGCTCGTATCGAGCGCCGGAAGGGTGGAGATGACCTCCCCCCCCTCGTTGAGGGTGCCGGTCAGCGCGCGCAGTTTTTCGTCGAAATCGGAGAAGTCGAACGTCTGCTCGATGGAGAGGATGTACTTGCCGGCGCGGACGTTCTCCATCAGCCGGTGCTCCTCGTATTCGGTCAGCGACTTCTTCGTCTGCTCGTCGAGCGTCAATTCGGCGAACGGGTCTTCGACCTTTTTCTCCGGCTGATTGGTGACGGTGCGATGGATGCGGCTGGCGAGGTTGGTGATGTCGACGAGGCCGGAGAGCGACGGGTCGTTGATGGCGATGACGAGGCGGTTGAGACCGTCGACCGAGTCGTAGAGCAGGTCGATCAGGTCCTTCTGAATCGGGATCTTCCCCATCCGCAGCTTGTCGAGCATGTCCTCGAGGTTGTGCGAGAGATCGGCGATCTCCGCGAAGCCGAGCATGCCGGCCAGACCTTTGAGCGAGTGCACCTCGCGAAAGATCTTGTTGACGACCTCGGGGCGAACGTTCTTCCCCTGCGTCTCGAACTCGACGAGATCGCGCGACAGCGTGTCGAGCAGTTCCTCGGCTTCGCTGGTGAACTCCTCGCGGGCGCGATCGTCCTCTTTCGTCATCGGACCTGAGGCAATTCTACCCTGCGCTGTCAGCGATGCCGCAGCACGATCTGCTTGTCTCTAAACTGCCCCAGCACATACGCCGAACAATCCGCATTGCATCGCGGCGGATCGAAGAACTCGACGCGGCAGCTCTCGCAGAGCTCGATCGTTTGGCGGCGTCCGTCGATTGTGAGCGCGAAGCGCGCGCCGTCAACCGGATGCATCGCAATCAGCGATTCGCTCCCCGCGTGGAGCAGGCCCGCGTCCTTCGTTCCGAGCGGCTGCGCGTCTTCGATCCGCACCGCCCAGCCGGCGTCGAACGGCACGTACCAAACGTGCAGATCGAGCGCGCGCATCAACTCGAGCGTGGTCGGCACGCGCACGAGTGTCATGGACGAACAACCGGCAAACAGCAGCAAGGCAATGGCAACTGCGCGCTTCATCACTCCATGCTATCGCCGAGCGCGCACGTCAGCTTCGCCACCGCCGCCGCCCCGATGCGTTTCTCGTTTTACGGAAGCACCACGACATCGCTCGTGCAGTCGTCGCCGGTGTGCCGCGTCGCGCACTGCCGGTGGTGTAGGGCAAGCTCTCAGCTTGCCCCCCCGGCACCCCCTCGACAAGCTTAGAGCTTGTCGTACACCAGGATCACATCGGCCACAGTGGTCCCGCGCTCGCACAGGAGCCGGCCGTCGCGCGACCAGTCGAAGCGGTAGATGACGTCGGCCTTCCAATCCGTCAGCGGCGCCGGTGCGCCCCCATCCACCGCCTGGCTCCGGATGTTCGATACACCGTCGCGCGTGACGACGTACGTGATCGCGCGGCCGTCCGGCGACCATCTCAATGCCGGCGAGCCGGGCGGAACAAGCGTCGCGAATTGCTTGATCACGCGGCCGTCATCCGCCGCGAGCAGCGTCAGCCTCGCGGGACCGGGCGCATCGTTCGGCATTAAACAGGCGATCCACTTTCCATCCGGCGACACCGCGGGCAGCAGCGCCGCATCGCGTGTCAGCTGCACGGGCGTGCCTCCGTCCGCAGGAATGCGCCACAAAAGCGACTTCGCCGCGCAGATGATCGATCGTCCATCGGGAGAGAACGCAGGCGACGAGACTCCGTCGATCGCAGCCAGACGGCGCGCATTACTGCCGTCCGCGTTCATTCGCCACAGGTGATTGTTCGACACGAACGCGATCGACGCGCCGTCGGGCGAGACGGCCGGCTGCAAGTCGAAACTCTCGCCGGACGTCAACTGCCGCTGCCCGTTTCCATCCGCATCCATGATCCAGATGTGCGGACTGCCACCCTGCCGCGATGCGAACACCACACGCCCATCCGGCATCCACGCCGCGCCGAGACGTTCGCTGTACAACTCGCCCGATCCGTTCGTGATCTTCCGATCGCCGACCCAGAAGTTCCGCGCCGGAATCGATGTCGACGCAGCGATCAGCTTCGGACTCACGCCGACTCCGAGGTATCCATTGATGTCGTTGCTGATGCGCCGCGTCTCGCCCGAGGGATAACTCATCAACCAGACCTGATCCGACATCACCTCGGAGTTGCTGTTCCACGCGGTGAGCACGACGCCGCTGCCGTCGGCGAGCCACGACATCTGCCCGATCCAGTTCCAGCGGCCGCCGAGGAATGTGCGTTGACCGCCGCCGGCGAGGTCGATGGCCACGACGCGCGCGAACGGGCGGCTGCCGTTGTAGCTGCGCGTCGCGGCGAGGATCGTCTTTCCATCCGGAGACCACGCGGGGCCGTCGACGGCGAATCCGTCGTCGTATTCGAGCGTTGCGAGCTGCCGCTCGCCGCTGCCGTCCGCGTTCACGATCTTCAGGGCCGTGCGCAGTCCATCGATCCAATGCACGTACGCGATCTGGCTGCCGTCGGGCGACAGCTCGACGCGGCTGCCGACGCTCTCCTGCAGCACGCGCTGCGGCGTGCCGCCGAGGAGCGGGATGCGATAGAGCGTGCCGGCGTACCTGTTTTGCGGGACCGTCACGTAATAGATCCACTCGCCGTGACGGCTGAACGTGATGCCGCGGAAACCGAGCGGCGCGGGCGGCACGATCTCCACCGCGGTCGCCGTCGCGATCTGACGCACGAGGAGACTCTGCATGTCGCCGCGCGTCGATGCGTACGCGATGTATTTGCCGTCGGGCGACAACGCGAGCGCGGAGATGTTGGCGCCGTTGGTCAGACGCTCGACCGCGATCGAGCGGAACGCAGTGTCAGCGAGTTTGTGGCCGCGAAGGAGCAGCAGCGACAGCAGCGCGACGACAACAACCGCCGCCGCGATCCACAACCAGGAACGATTCGCGTGACGCACTTCGACGGCCTCGGGCGGCTCTCCGCAAAAACGATAGCCATGTTTCGGAACCGTCTCGATGTACTCCCGTCCGAGCGTCTTCCGCAGCGTGAAGATGTTCTGCGTCAGCGTGCTCTCCTCGACGAACGTATTCGGCCAGATCGTCTCCAGCAGGCGCTGTTTGCTGACCAGATGTCCGTGATTCCTGACGAGCAGCAGAAGGATGTCGAATGCTTTCGGGGTGATGGCGAGCGGCGCGTCGCCGTCGCGCAGCACGCGCTCCGAGGTCTCGAGAGTGAACGGACCGAAGCGGTAATGCTCGTTTTCGTCGATTTGAGATTTTTTTGAGCTGGCGTTGAACACTTGTCAGTCCTCGGCGCGCTAAACCGTTCCTGCGCGGTGTCCTCCGATGTTTATAGCGACGCCGCCCGGAGGATGCAATCCGATGAGCGCGTTCATGGTCGCCCTGATGTTGATGTTCGCCGGACCGGCACAGCAGCCGCCGCACACGGTAGCCGAGTACGAAGCCATCCTGAAGCGCGAGCCGGGAAACGCGGTCGCGATGTTCAACCTCGCGTGCGTTTACGCGCAGATGAACGAGAAGGACAAGGCGCTGGAGTGGCTGCGGCAGGCGGTGGCGCCGGCGAACAAGGCGTTCTACTTCCTAGACCTCAACGATCCGGACCTCGCCTCGCTGCACGACGACCCGCGCTATCGCGAGCTCGTGCAGTCGGTCGACAAGCTGCGCAGCCCGTGCATGTACAACGCCGAGGCGCGGCAGTTCGACTTCTGGGTGGGCGAATGGGACGCGTACGGGCAGGGCCGCAAAGCCGGAACGAGCGTCATTCAGCGGATCTCGAACGGCTGCGGCATTCTCGAGAACTGGACCAACGCCGTCGGCGGCGGTGGCGGCAAGAGCATCAATTTCTACGACCCGAACGCCGGCAAGTGGTTCCAGTACTGGATCGGCGCGGACGGCAATCCGCATCGTTTCTCCGGCACCTATCGCGACGGCGCGATGCGCTTCGATGGTGAATCGCTCACGCGGCTGACGCTCTTCAACATCGATTCGAACACGGTGCGCCAGCTCTCCGAGCGCTCGGACGACGGCAAAAACTGGTCCGTCGTGTACGACTTCAAGTATGTCCGCCGCACCCCGTACCTCCGCACCTCGGCGCTGAAGATCAACGTCATCGACATCGACGCGGCGATCGCGTTCTACGCCGACAAGCTCGGCTTCGCGATCGCGGACCGGAGCGGCTATCCGCACGACGTCGCGCTGAAAACGAATGACGACGTGCAGCTGATCCTGCACAAAGTCGCGCGGTTGCAGCAGCCGGGATCGCAGACGCAGGCCGGCCTCACGCTGCAGGTCAACAACCTCGATCAGGCGATCGAGCGGATGAAGACGTTGAACGTGCCGTTCGCCGAAACGAGTCCGCGCAAGGAAGCGGTCGGCAACGCGATCTCGATCGTCACACCATCGGGAATGAGGATCTCGATGATGCACGAGACCGTCGTGCACAACGAGCCGTTCGTCGAGCCGCGCATCTACAACTTCGGCGTGCTCGTGCCGGACATGGCCGCCGCGCGCGAGTTCTACTCGCGCAAGCTCGGCTTCGTCGTCCGCAGCGAGAACTACCTCCCGCTCGATCTCCCCCTCGGACATCCAGACGGAAGCTTCGCGTTCATGCTGCACGTCCGTCCCGGCGTGACGGCCACTCGTAGCGAGGATCCGCCATTTATTACGATGGTGTTCGAGACGCCCGATCTCGAGCGCACCATCGCGGAGCTGAAGCGGAGCGGCGTCGCGATCGTGTCGCAATCGGCAAAACGTGTGGCGATCCGCGATCCGTTCGGGAACGTCTCGGAGATCGTCGAAAAGGGCAGGCTCGACAAACTCTACGAAGAAAAGCGCTATCTCGAATTGCGCGATGCAACGGAGCCGTTTTATCGCGCAGTCGCTGCGAGGGCGCTCAATCAACCGCAGGCGTCGATGCAATTTCTCGACGAATTCATCGCCAAAGCGGGCGACGACGACGAGCACCTCATCGACGCGTACGCCTTGCGTGCGGACGACGCCGCGATGATGTTCGACTACGCGAAGGCGGCGGACGACTACCGCGCGTTGCTGGAGCGATTCCGCAGCAGGTTGACGGCCGATGAACTGGCGGACTTCGAAAACCAAGCCTCGCTGTACTCCGCGCTGCGCGATGTGCCGCCGCAACACGTCAGTGCAACAGCGGGACGGTTGAACGCGCCGCACGAAGGTCCGGGATGGCTCGTGCCGGTCGAAGCGAACGGCCAGCGCGTCGCGCTCGGACTCGACACCGGCGCAAACATGTCGCTGCTGATCCGCTCCGTCGCCGAAAAGCTCGGCGTGAAGATCCTCGAACAATCGATTTCCGTCGGCACCGTCACCAGCCTGAAAGTAAAGCCGCGCCTCGGATATCTCCCGCTCATGAAGCTCGGCAATGTCACGGTGGAGAACGCGACGTTCATCATCCTCGACGATCAGCTGATGACGTTCCCCGACGGCACGGTGATCCAGGGTGTGATCGGCTTCCCCGTCATCGCGGCACTCGGCAACGTGTCGTTCCACGGCGACGGCAGCGTGACGGCCGCTCCTGCGGATGCGAGCAAGGGCGCGCCGAACATGTTTTTGTACGGCAAGGACATCGTCTTCGACGGCGAGTATCGAAACCGGTCGATGCCCTTTCTTCTCGACACCGGCGCGGAACGGACGATGCTCTATCAGCCGTTCCTGCATGCATACGAGAAGGAGATTGCCGGCAAGTTCCCGCTGCGTCCGGAGAAATTCACCGGCGTCGGCGGCACGGAAGAAGTCCCGGCATACGTGCTGCCCGATTTCAACGTGACGTTCTCCGGCGCCGAAGCACGGCTGCCCGAAGCCCGCGTGCTTACGAAAGCGCTGACCGACAAGGGGGGCATCTTCTACGGAAACATCGGCGGCGATCTGCTCAAGCGCTTCGACACCGTCACGCTCGACTTCGCATCGATGCGCGCCGCGTTCAGCGAAGGCGTCGATTTCGCCTCATCGCGCTGGAAGCTCGCCGATCCGAACGCCCGCATCGAGCCGCACCTCGGACGCAACAGCCTCTTTCTCCGATCGGGCGCCGCGTCGCTCGGCGATGCGTCGTTTCAGGACGGCGTGATCGACGTCGACATCGCGACGACGAGCAAGCAGTCGTTCGTCGGCATCATCTTCCGCGCGCAGAACGACGACGATTTCGAGATCGTCTACTTCCGCCCGTTCAAGAGCGGCCAGCCCGATGCCGTGCAGTACACGCCGTCGTTCAACGGCTCCGCGGCCTGGCAGTTGTACAGCGGTCCCGGCTACACCGCCGCGACCGACATTCCGCACGACGAGTGGATGCACGCGCGGATCGAGGTGTCGGGAATCACGCTGAAGGTCTACCTCGGCGACATGGAGAAACCGGTGCTCGTCAATAACGATCTGCGCCGCGGCTACAGCAAGGGTTCGCTCGGATTGTGGGGAATCGCGAATGGCGGATATTTTTCGAATTTCCGCTATCGCGCCGCGGTGGCGGAGCCAGCACGGCCGCTGCCGCCGATGACATTCGCGCCGGGGACGCTGACGAAATGGGAGTTGTCGGAGGCATTCACGGCAGCGGAGCGCGATCCGGAGAAATTGCCGGATGTCTCTGCGCTGCATTGGCAGACGGTCGGCGTGGAGACGCCGGGGATGGTGGTCATCGATCGTTATCGCCGCGGGCCGGACAAGGGCATGTCGTCGCAACGTACCGGCGCGCGTCCCGAGCGAGGTCTGGTCTTCGCGCGCACGACGATCGAGTCGGATCGCGATCGCGTACAGCGCATGTCATTCGGCTACAGCGATGAAGTGACGGTGTTCCTCAACGGGCGACCGATCTACACGGGACGCAGCGCGTTTCGATACCGCGATCCGTCGTTTCTCGGAATCATGGATGTCGAGAACGACGCGGTGTATCTGCCATTGAAGAAAGGGAAGAACGAGCTCGTGCTGGCGGTGGCGG
>DATEZA010000253.1:0-5915 GCA_035255945.1 Thermoanaerobaculia bacterium | reverse complement strand
GATATCGCAATGACGGCTCCTTCTTGGCGGAAGATCTCGTCAGTGTCCCAGATCGCCCCTTTCGCCGCGAGCACGCATTGCACTTACTTCTTGAATACGCGCCGCCTAACTCGCCGTAGAAGCCGACGCGGCCCGGCTTCGCCCCGGCGGCCGAGCCGCCTCGTTAGAATCAAAATCTCACGGCGGCACGCGGCTTCATCGCGCGACTCACATGCAGGCAAGCCGCGCGCCGCGTCGGCTTCGGCACGTAGGCCCTGGCCGCGCAGCTTAACGTCTGATCCGTTAGGCGGACTTCGATTCCGGTGACGATACTGTTCCCCCGCCCAGCCTCGCGCTACGCATTTTCCCCGCGAATTGATCGCGCGCGTGGGGCACTCCCACCGTGAACCGACAATCTACGTGTGTTCCGGCTACACCGCGGATTACTGCGTGTTAGTTGGCACCCAGAGTCACCCTTAGCTTGGTTCTGCGCGGCTCTCTGTCGTCGCGAGTGTCGCGATGTCCGCGAAGTATCGGCGGTGGGTTTCCTTCAGGGCGTCCTGGTCGGCGGCCTGAAGTAGTACGACCTCTCGCTTCAGTCCCTTGCGATGAAGGGTCAATTCGCGTTGGAGCCGTTCGTTCTCCGCGGCATCACGTTCGGAATCGTCGAACGCGTCGATGCTTGTAAGCTCGCCGCGAGATCGATCATAGTCGATAAGGAAAATCACGAGAACGCTCCCAGTCCAGTATCATGGACCTTTTTGATAATTGAGTGCATCAACCTTACAAACTCGTCTCGCGTAACTCGCATTTCGTATTCCGTACGCTCGTGAGCTTCGCGCGCACGAATTAACGCGAGTTCCATCTCCTCCATCCGTTGTATCTGAGTCGAGACCTTGCTTAGAACGTCTTGCACAGCTGCGGGTCCGCCGCCATATTTAACTGCAGGGTCAATAATGTCGGCGCACTTTTCGGACAGCTCCGCCCACGTATGCTGAAGAAATGTCCGGATTTGCACCTCGATAGTCTTGCCAGACTCGCGGACAACCAGGTGAACCGCGCGATAGCCGTGGCTTGGCTTCGCGCGTCGATCGGATATTGCTACGTCCCGAAACTGCTCTGCAATCGCGTTCACGGCGACGTCTTGCGCGGGCACGTCTGCAACGATCGCTCGGCAGCCAGAAATATCCTGCATCTGCGACAATCGGATCGATTCTCTATTCAGCTTTTCAATGATCGAGGTCGTAGATTTCGCGGGGCGGCCGCTCACCGGAATGCCGATGACATGCTGAACTTTCTCGACCACCTCGTCATACACTGGTCCGAAGGTCCGCCGATACTCGTCGAGTACTCTAAGTTCAGCTTCGCCAAATACTTGTGTGCGAAGCCTCTCGCCCAAGCGGTCGATCTGCGTCTTGCTTAAACTCTCCACCACCCGTCGATTCTATATCCGCGCTGAATCCGCCGCCTAACTCGCCGTAGAAGCTGACGCGGCCCGGCTTCGGTCCGGCGGCCGAGCCGCCTCGTGAAGTTAAAATCATCGCGGCGGCGCGCGGCCTGCATCGCGCGACTCACGTGCGTGCACGCCGTGCGCCGCGTCGGCTTACGTGGGCCCTGGCCGCGCAGCTTAACGTCTGATCCCTTGGGCTGACTGAGAGGACCGTGAGAACATTAGGCATGTCTCCACCGCGTCCGCCCGATATACGAGTTCGGCAGAACGCAGTCGAGGCTCCGCACGTGGTTATTCTGGGCGCTGGTGCGAGTATTGCGGCGTGCCCCCACGGCGATCGGAACGGCCGTCGCCTTCCGGCCATGGCATCTCTTGTCGATGTGGTCGGACTTGGGCCGCTTCTGGACAGCGCCGGTATTTCAGCCGATCGCCGCTCAAATTTCGAAGAGCTCTATAGTTCGATCTCGGCAGAGGAACGTTGGGCCGAGCTACGAAGCACGTTGGAGCTCAAGATCACGGAGTACTTCGACGGCATCGAGATTCCTCGCACGGTGACGGTATACGACCAGCTTCTACTTTCGATGAGACGCAAAGATCTCATCGCATCGTTCAACTGGGACCCTTTGTTGATTGCTGCCCTTCATCGCAACCGTCACTTACGCGAACTCCCGGAAGTTGTCTTTTTACACGGGAATGTCGGCATGGGTGTCTGCCTGACAGATCGAAAGACTGGCTACTTCGGAGGCCGGTGTGGCGTGTGCTCCGAACCATATGAACGGTCGAAGTTGTTGTATCCCGTTGCAGCGAAGAATTACGCCGAGAATCCCGTCATTGCAAATCAGTGGGGTCGTCTGGAGTTGAAGCTACGCGAGGCATTCATGGTCACGATCTTTGGTTATTCGGCACCCGTCTCAGACGTCAAAGCGCGGGAGATCATGCAATTAGCTTGGAATGCTAACGGCACACGTACGCTAGCCGAACTCCAGATTGTTGACATTCGGCCCAGTCGCGACCTAGTGAAGAGTTGGCAGTCGTTTGTCACCGGAGACCATTACTCAACGAAAAAACGTATCACCGAGACATTGCTCCTTCGTTTTCCTCGTCGCAGTTGCGATGCTTGGGGCTGGGCGGTACTTCAAAATGACCCTTGGAACGAACGTCCTCTGCCCAAGTTCCAAAGACTCGATCGTCTGCAGCGCTGGTGCGAACCGTTGATCGCGGAGGAGCTCGAGTATTACGAACACGGCGCTCCTTTGACGCACTGGTAAGACGCGCGGCCCAACTCGAGGTAGCACCCGACGAGAGGCCGGATGCCGCGCCGCGGCGGCCGAGCCGCCTCGTGCTGCGCGAGACGCTTGCATCGCGTGTTCATTTGCGGCAAGCCGTCGTCGCTCTGCCTGCATGCACGCGTTTGCGTCTCGCGGGGTGAACGTCTGATCCGTAAGGCGGACAACACTTCATCCGTCGCGCGCGGCGACGGGTGGCGCCGGCCACCGGACGGACGGGATCGCGCGGGTGCGGCGGCGCCCGTGCAGCGATCCCTCAAAGTCCGCGTGAACGTCGCCACGGTGATCTTCTTGCCGAAGTAGTCGGGTTACCATGCGCCCGCGATGGGCCGGAAATCGAGGGCGAAACAGGCGCGGGCGGACAAGCCGCAGACCGTTGCCGCGACGCAGTCGTGGTCGAGGAACGAGTGGCTGGTGATCGGGACGCTGATCGGCCTCACCCTCCTCGTCTTCGGCCAGATCGCCGGACACTCCTTTCTCCATTACGACGACGACCAGTTCATCTACGAAAACAGCGACGTGATGGCCGGGCTCAGCGCCGGCTCGATCGCGGCGGCGTTCACCAGCGCGAAGATCGGGTGGTATCCGCTGACCTGGCTCTCGCACGGGCTCGATGTCGAGCTGTGGGGACTCAGACCGGCCGGACATCTGATGATGCAGCTGCTGCTGCACGCCGCGAATGCGATCGCCCTCTTTCTCGCGCTGCGGCGCATGACCGGCGCCACCATCCGCAGCGGCTTCGTCGCCGCGCTCTTCGCCATCCATCCGATGCACGTCGAATCGGTCGCCTGGGCCTCCGAGCGCAAGGACACGCTCTCGACGCTCTTCGCCCTCCTCGCGCTCTACGTCTACGCCGGACCGAAACGGCGGCCGGTTGCGGTCGCAGTGCTGTTCGCCGCGTCGCTGATGTCGAAGCAGATGTACGTGACGCTGCCGTTCCTCTTCATCGTGCTCGACTGGTGGCCGCTGAAGCGCGGCCGGCGAATCATGGAGAAGCTGCCGCTGATCGCGATGTCGATCGCCGCGTCGCTAATCGCCGTCATCGGCCAGAAAAATCTCAACGCACTGCAACCGTTCGCCGCGCTGCCGCTCTCCGCCCGCCTCGCGAATGCGCTCGACGGCTACCTCCGCTACTTCGGCAAGCTCTTCTGGCCGTTCGACCTCGCCGTGCCGTATCCGATGACACTTGTGCCGGCCGGGGAAGTGCTCTTCGCCGCAATCCTGCTCATCGCCATCACTGCCGCGGCCTGGCTCGCCCGCGGCCGCGCGCCCTACCTTCTCACCGGCTGGCTCTGGTACCTCGGCGTGCTCGTGCCGGTCATCGGCATCATCCAGATCGGTCCGCAGTCGATCGCCGACCGCTACACGTACTTCGCCTACACCGGCGTCTTCATGGCGATCGTGTGGGCCGCCGCGGAGTGGATGCCGAAAAAAATCGCGTTCGCGTCCGGCGCCGCGATCGTGCTCGCACTGGCGGGCATCGCCTGGAAGCAGACGAGCTACTGGAAGGACACCGAGACGCTCTTCCTGCACTCCATCGCCGTCACGCCGGAGAATCCGCTCGCGGAGTACTCGGTCGGGCAGACCCTGCAGCTGAACGCGCCCGATCGCGCGCTGCCGCACCTGGAGCGCTCGATCGCGCTGGTGCGCGAGTCGCTGCGCACCCATCCGAATTTCCCCGCGCCGGAGTGGTACGCGCAGTCGTACGTGGCGATGGCGACGGCGAAGATGATGAAGGCGCGCGTTGCGCCGAAGCCGGAAGTCGCGCCGCTGCTCGACTCCGCGGTGGGCGATCTGCAGCAGGCGCTGAAAATCGATCCGCACGCCGCGCACGC
Source organism: Thermoanaerobaculia bacterium (assembly GCA_035255945.1). Lineage (GTDB taxonomy): Bacteria > Acidobacteriota > Thermoanaerobaculia > Gp7-AA8 > Gp7-AA8 > JAJPHC01. Next base: position 1,365 of record DATEZA010000253.1, on the reverse strand, counting down.
GCAGAACAATCTGAAGGTTGCGGCGATCATGAGGCAGCAACTGCTGCCATGACGCGCACCGCCATCATCATCGGCGCCGGCCCGGCCGGCCTCACCGCCGCGTACGAGCTGCTCGAGCGGACGGACATCAAGCCGATCGTGCTCGAAGGGACGGACCACGTCGGCGGCATCTCCCGCACGGTCAATTACAAAGGGAACCGCATCGACATCGGCGGGCACCGCTTCTTCTCGAAGTCGGACCGGGTGATGGAGTGGTGGCTCAACGTGCTGCCGATGCAGCGCACGACGGGCAAACAGACCATCACCTACCAGCGGCGCACGACGGAAGTCGGCGCGGCGGCGGAAGGGCCGGATCCGGACGCGACGGACAACGTGATGCTGCTGCGCGGACGCAAGTCGCGCATCTACTTCAACCGCCGGTTCTTCGATTACCCGATCACCCTCTCTCCCGACACGCTCCGCAAGCTCGGCCTCGGGCGCTCCTTCCTGATCGGCCTCTCGTACCTGCGCAGCGCGTTCTTCCCCATCCGCAACGAGCGCAATCTCGAACAGTTCTTCATCAACCGCTTCGGCCGCGTGCTCTACGCGACGTTCTTCAAGTCGTACACGGAAAAGGTATGGGGCGTGCCCTGCCGCGAGATCAGCGCGGAGTGGGGCGCACAGCGCGTGAAGGGACTGTCGATCACGAAAGCGATCCTGCATTTCGTGAAGAAACTGATTCCGCGCAAGCAGGACGTCGCGCAGAAAGAGGTCGAGACGTCGCTGATCGAGCAGTTTCTCTATCCGAAATTCGGACCGGGACAGATGTGGGAAGAAGTCACGAAGCGGATCGCGGCGCGCGGCGGCGAGGTGCTGATGCAGCACAAGGTGACGCGCATCCTCACCGACGGCAATCGCAACGTGACCGGCGTCCGCGCCACGCGGGCGGACGGCACGGAGCTCGAGCTGCGCGGCGATTATTTTTTCTCCACGATGCCGGTGCGCTCGCTGTTCCGCGCGCTGGATGCCGAGGTGCCGAAGGAGATCGTCGAGATCGCGGAGGGGCTGCAGTACCGGAACTTCGTCACGGTCGGCTTGCTGTACGACCGGCTCAAAGCGACGGAAGCGGACGGCTCGCCGATCAAAGACAACTGGATCTACATCCAGGAGCCGGACGTGCTGGTCGGACGGCTGCAGATCTTCAACAACTGGAGTCCGTACATGGTGGCCGACAAATCGAAGACCTGGGTCGGCCTGGAGTACTTCTGCAGCGACCACGACACGCTCTGGTCGGCGCCGGACGAGCAGATGATCGCGCTGGCGAAGACGGAGATGGAGCGGATCGCCATCGCGAACGCCGCCGACTGCCGCGACGGAATCGTCATC
>DATEZA010000252.1:0-4894 GCA_035255945.1 Thermoanaerobaculia bacterium | reverse complement strand
AGACCGGCACGCCCGCCGCTGCCGGCTCGATCGGATTGTGTCCGCCGGCCGGCACGAGCGAGCCGCCGACGAACGCGACGGTTGCAAAGCGGTAGATCTTGGCCAGCTCGCCGAAGGTGTCGAGCAGCAAGACGTCCGTCGTCATCCCGAGCGTAGTCGAGGGACCCGGGGGGAGGGGCAGCGCGCCAACCGCCCCCCCAGGTCCCTCGACTACGCTCGGGATGACGTCTGAGCGGCGCATGAACTTCAGCGAAGTCGTCGCGAGCAGGCTCGCCACGATCTCGAAACGCTCCGGTTTGCGTGGCGCGATGATCGCGAACGCGTTCATCTCGCGGACGAAGCGCTCCAGTTCCGGAATCAGCAGCTCGTCTTCGCCTTCGATCGTGGATCCGAGGACGATCACGTTGCGGTTGTGGATCAGTTGCGTGAGCTCGGCGGCGACTTCGAGCGGGGCGACATCCGGCTCGTAGTCGAACTTCACATTGCCCGAAGTCTCGACGATCGACGGCGGCGCGCCGATGGCTACGAAGCGCTGGCGGTCGGTCTCCTCGCGGGCGAGCACGCGGTCGTAATCGCGCAGGACGCGGCCGACGAGCGGACGCAATGCGCGGTAGCGCGGGAACGAGCGGTCGGAGATGCGTCCGTTCGCGAGGATCAGCCGGACGCCGCGCGACTTCGCGATGCGCGAAACGTTCGGCCAGATCTCCGTTTCCATCGTGGCGAACGCGCGCGGCTGGTGATGATCGAGAAAGCGGCGGACGGCGAATGCGAAATCGAACGGGAAGTAGGTCACGGTCGCGTCCGGATAGAGCCGCTTCGCCTGCGCCTGTCCGGTGATGGTGGTGGTGGTGAATGCGATCGAAGTCCCGGGCCTCTGTCGAAGAATTTCGGCGACGACCGGCTTCGCCGCGAGGGTTTCGCCGACTGACACCGCGTGAATCCACAAGTCATGCGGCGCCGGCTTCGATCGGTAGGACCCCATCCGCTCCGGAAAGTTCGACAGGTACTTGCCGCGGAGGAACCCCGTCAACAGGAAGAACGGGGCGGTAATGATGAAGACGAGGTACAGAAGTACCTCGTACGCGAAAAACATGGGCGGATCATATTGCGCTCCGGCACAACATCTGTATATTTGAAGGACAGATATAACGTGACAGAAAAAGTCATTGCCGCCGGTCTCGTGCTGCCTAATCTGGCGCGCAGCGTCGCCGAAGAGCACATCGAAGAGCTCTCCCAACTGATCAAGACCGCGGGCGGCGAAGTCGTCACCACGATGCTGGCCAAACGGCCGGCGCCCGATCCGGCGACATTCATCGGCAGCGGCAAAGCGGAAGAGCTGAAACGCGTCGCCGAGGAAAACCGCGCGACGCTCATCGTTTTCGACGACGACCTCTCGCCGGCCCAGGTCCGCAACCTCGAGAAAGTCACCGGCATCAAGGTCATCGACCGCAGCGCGTTGATCCTCGACATCTTCGCCGGCCGCGCGCGCAGCCGCGAAGCGCGCACGCAGGTCGAGCTCGCGCAGCTCGAGTACACGCTCCCGCGCCTGACCCGCGCGTGGTCGCACCTCGAGCGGCAGGCGGGCGGCATCGGCACGCGGGGCGTCGGTGAGACGCAGCTCGAGCTCGACCGCCGCATCATCCGCACGCGCATCGCTCGTTTGAAAGACGAGCTGGAGCACATCGAACGGACGCGCCACACGCAGCGCAAGTCGCGCGCGGCGGCGTTCACCGTCGCGCTGGTCGGTTACACGAACGCCGGCAAGTCGACGCTCTTCAATCGCCTCACGCGCGGCGGTGCCGCGGCGATGGACAAGTTGTTTGCGACGCTCGATGCGAAGACGCAGCGGCTCGCGTTCGACATGCCGCGCGAGACGGTGATCGTCGACACGGTCGGATTCATTCGCAAGCTCCCGCATCATCTCGTGGCGTCGTTCCGCTCGACGATGGAGGAGGCGGTCGCCGCCGATCTCGTGCTGCATGTGATCGACAGCTCGCATCCTCAATTCGAAGAGCAGCGAGACATCGGCGAATCGGTCCTCGCAGACCTTGGCGTCGATCCGTCCGCGATCCTCGAGGTCTACAACAAAGACGATCTCGTGGGTGTAGGACAAGCTCTCAGCTTGTCCGGACAAGGCAAGAACTTGTCCCACACCGCGCTGTCGGCGCTGACCGGCCGCGGAATCGAGCAACTATTGGAAATGATCCGCGATCGGGAGCTGGCGGGCGGCGAAGTGATGCAGCTCGAGATTCCCCATCACGAGTCGCGTCTGGCCGCGCGATTGCACGAAGTGGCCGAGGTTCATGAACAGTCGCAGGGGGAATTGGGGACGCTGTTCACGGCCTGGGTGCCTCACCAGTTCATCCACCTGTTCGAAATGTACGCCGCGGACGCCGTACACCGACGAAGGAGAGTGAGCAGAGCATGAGCTCGATCCCAGTCCCCGAAGAACGAATCCGTCCCTCAGACCCTCCTCGCAAGAATCATCTCGACATCTATCGCCAAAATCGTGCGCGCCTTTATCCCGGCGTCACGGACGAGCAGTGGAATGATTGGAAGTGGCAGCAGAAGAATCGCGTCACCACGCTCGACGAGATCACGCAGCTGTTCGGCGCCGCCGGGCACACGGAGACGGAGAAGCTCGAACAGGTCTTCGAGCTCTATCGCACCGCGATCACGCCGTACTACCTCTGCCTGATCGATTTCGACGACCCGCGCGATCCGCTCCGCTTGCAGTCGGTGCCCGACGCGCAGGAGATGCTCAATCCGGGCGAGCTGGTTTGGGATCCGTTGAACGAAGAAGGCGATTCGCCGGTCACCGGCATCGTTCATCGCTATCCCGATCGCTGCCTGTTTCTCGTGACTTCGTATTGCCCGCTTTACTGCCGCTACTGCACGCGCAAGCGGAAGTGGGTGGATGAGGACGGGACGACGGGACAGCGCAAGATCGAGCGGATGATCGAGTACGTCGCCGAGCATCCGGAGATCCGCGACGTGATCGTCAGCGGCGGCGATCCGCTGTCGTTGTCGCTCACCTACCTCGAGAAAATTCTCAGCGGACTGCGCGCGATCCCGCACGTCGAGATCATCCGCTTCGGCTCGCGCGTCCCGGTTTTCCTGCCGCAGCGCATCGATGCCGAGATGTGCGCGCTGCTCGAGAAGTACCACCCGATCTGGATCAACACGCACTTCAATCATCCGCACGAGATCACGCCGGAATCTGGGGCGGCGTGCGATCGCCTGCTGCGCGCCGGCATCCCGGTCAACAACCAGGCGGTGCTGCTGCGCGGCGTGAACGATTGCCCGTACACGATGCGCGACCTCGTGCATGGCTTGATGAAGATCCGCGTGCGGCCTTACTACCTCTATCTATGCGATCAGGTGATGGGCGCGGAGCACTTCCGGACGTCGGTCGGCGAGGGGATGGAGATCATCGAGTTCCTGCGCGGACACACGTCGGGGCTGGCCATTCCGCAGTTCGTGATGGATGCGCCGGGCGGCGGCGGGAAGATCCCGCTGATGCCGAATTACATCCTCGGCCATTACAGCGACGCGGTCGTCTATCGCAATTTCGAAGGGGTGGTCGGGCGCTACGACGATGTGCCGTCGCAGCCGCACGCGTGCGAGCGTTGCGAGGAGCGCGAGAGCGCGAACGAGCGCGGCATCGCGCGATTGCTGAACCGGACGTCCGATCGCTTCGAGCCGCAGCCGATCCGCGAGACGCCCCGCGGCGTGAATGTCAAAAAGCGTGCGCGCCGGACTGACGTTTAACCTCAAGCCGGCCGACGCCGCCGCGCACGGCGACGCGTTCGAGGAGTTCGATTCGATCGAGACGATCGAGGCGCTCGAGCGCGCACTGCGCGCGAACGGACACGAACCGGTGCGCATCGGCTACGGCGCCGCGCTGCTCGACGCGGATGTCGACTTCGTCTTCAACATCGCCGAGGGATTCGGAGGACGCGGCCGCGAATCGCACGTGCCGGCGGTTTGCGAGCTGCTCGGGATTCCGTGCACGGGATCCGACCCGCTGACGATCGGCATCACGCTGGACAAGGCGCTGGCGAAAACGTACGCGAAAGCGCATGGCATCGCCGTTGCCGGGGACTGGCGATTCCCCCTCTTCGTGAAGCCCGCCTGCGAAGGCTCTTCGATGGGGATCACGAAATCCTCCCTCTGCCGCACTCCCGAAGAACTGCAGGCCGTCGTTGCGCAGATGTCGAAGTACGGAGCGGTGCTGATCGAGGAGTTCCTCCCCGGCGAGGAGTACACCGTCGGCATCGTGCAGGGGGAAGTGCTCGGTGTGATGCAGGTCGTGCCGCGGTCGCAGGAGCCGGACTTTGTCTACTCGATCGACGTGAAGCGCGACTACGAGAATCTCGTCGATTACAAACTGGTGCAGGCGGACGACGTAGCGCAGCTCGCGCTCGATGTCTGGCGGGAGTTCGGTTTGCGCGATGTCGCGCGCATCGATGTCCGCCGCGATCGCGACGGAGTGCCGTGCTTCATCGAAGTGAACCCATTGCCCGGCGTGCATCCGAAGCACAGCGATCTGGTGATCATGGCGAGGCTGGCAGGAGTTGCGTATGAAGAGCTCATCGGTCGCATCGTCGCGCGCGTCATCCCGAGCGTAGTCGAGGGACCTGGGTGGGCGGTTGGCGCGCCGCCCGTTCCCCCAGGTCCCTCGACTACGCTCGGGATGACAGTCACGTGTCATGCCGAGCGAAGTCGAGGCATCCCCTCCGGACGGAGCGAGTCTCGTGCTTCGGCAGGGGATTCCTCGACCGTCTTCGCGGCTCGGAATGACACAGACGCCACCGTCATCCCGAGCGTAGTCGAGGGACCCGGGTGGGCGGTTGGCGCGCCGCCCGTTCCCCCAGGTCCCTCGACTACGCTC
>DATEZA010000251.1:0-3463 GCA_035255945.1 Thermoanaerobaculia bacterium | reverse complement strand
GGGAGATGGCAGCCGCTGCACGAGGTCATCCTCGAGGTGTGGCAGGCGTAGCAGGTGAGCTTCTCGTCGCCGTGCGCGAGGCTGCCGCGCGACGACTTGAGCATCTTCGCGTACGCCGATTTCTCGTTGTAATGCGGATTGCCCGGCGTGACGGTGTCCTTCACCTGGATCACTTCCCACTGCAGATCGGGCTCGAGCATCGAGCGCTGCCAGAGCACGCCGTTGATCCATGCGAAGCGCCGGCGGCCGAACGGCGTGGTGCCCATCGACAGATCCGTGCCGCCGTTCGGCGCGGCCGGTCCCGAGGTCTTCAGGTTCGTGTACGCGTTGACCGAGCCGTGGCAGTCCTGGCATTCGATCTCGATGTTGTTGCCGTACTCGCCGTAGAGCTGCCCGTTGCCGTGCTCGTCCTGCGAGAAATGGCAGTCGCTGCAGTGCATCCCTTTCTCGAGATGGATGTCCTGCAGATGCACCGCTTTTTTGAATTTGTCCGGATCGTCGAACGCGACTTTGCCGCCGTTCGCGTCGAGCAGATTGCCGTGGCGATCGCGCTTGAACACGGCCATGAAATTCCAGCCGTGGCCGTGGTAGTCGGCGAACTGCGTGTTCTTCGCCTGCGCGTTGAGTGACGAGACGTTGTCGAGGAACTGCTCGTCGCTCCACAGCCCGCGCACCGCGGCGCCTTCCGGATTGCGCTCGAGTGACGCGCGTTTTTCCGCTTCGGTTGGATAGCGCTGCTGCTTCGGCCAGAGCAGCGACGCATCGGTCTCGTAGTCCCACATGGTGTAGCCGAGGTAGGTGTTGAGGAACGAGTTCGGCTGGTGCATGTGGCACGACATGCATTGCGAAGTCGGGACGGCGCGCGTGAACTGATGGCGGATCGGATGTCCGCGCTCGTTTTTCGGAATGGTCGGATCGATGGTTTGCGTGAGTCCGACGTTGCCCGCATTCGCGTACGAGCCGGAGTGCAGCGGATCGCGATCGTTCGCGTAGACGACGTGGCACGCGCTGCAGCCGGAGCTGCGGTAATCGCCCGGATGATCGTTCGTGCCGAGGAACGAGAGGTGCGGATCGTTGAGGCGGGTCTTGTGGATGATGAGGAGGCCGGGGGAGATGCGCGAGCCGGTGCCGCGTCCGCGATTGCCGAGGCGGATGTCGGGACGGCCGGCATCATCCTCGCCTTTGGGGTTGCCGATCTCGGGCGGGATCGTGTTGTTGGCGATGCCGCCGCGCTCGAACGCGCGGAAGTATTCGCCCGGCTGCATGATCTCCCAGCGCGGCAGCGGGATGAGCATCGGCAGCGCGCCTTTCGCGATCTGCTCGAAGGTGGGGGGCGTCGCGGGCTTGATCGCCTGCGGTTGTCCGTTGCGGTCGTACGACTCGCCGAGGATCGCGTGCTTCAGTCCGAGGATCCCGTTCGCGTAACCGGCAGCGGCCCAGAAGACGGAGGACGTCGTCATCGTGCTGCGCGGGACGGCGTTGGTTTCGGGCGCGTGGCAGCGTCCGCAGACTTCGGTCGCAACGCGCAGATCGCCGGGGTTCACGAACTTCACGAATTCCGGCGATTCGCGAAGAAGCGCGGTGTAGGTGCGCTCGGGATTGGCGGAGGTTTTCCAGACTTCGGGATGCGAGGGCTGCACGTGCGCCTGTTGTTTTTCCGTCGCGGATGCATTGCCGCCGTGGCAGTCGATGCACGTGAGGTGCACGGCAGGCGAGGCGTGCATCGGCTCGATCTGCGTGTGGCAGGTTTCGCATGCGGCGTGGGCGTGGAATGCGAAGAGGAGCACGGCCAACGTCATCCCGAGCGTAGTCGAGGGACCCGGGGGCGTGGGCGGCGCGCCACCAGCCACCCAGGTCCCTCGACTACGCTCGGGATGACGGATCATGGTTCTCCTCATCAGAATTGCAACGTTACATTCGTGAACAGGTGGTACAGCGTGCCGGGATCTTCGTAGATGTCCTTGAAGCCGCGTCCGGGGACGAAGCCCGCGACACCGCCGGTGATGATCCAGTTGTTGCTGAGGAACGGGCGGTACTTCGCGCCGAGCGAGATATCCGTCCCGAGCGCGCGATGGATGCCGCCCTGGAACAGGATCTCTTCCAGCGGCTCGACCTGATCGAGCCACGCCTCATTGATCGTGACGATCGTCTTCAAGCGCGGCGTGATGTCGAGATCGACGCCTGCGGTGACGAGCCGCAGTCCCGGATTGACGTAATTCGGTTGTCCCTCCTCCTTGCCGCTGCGGAGTGACGGAAGGAGGGAGCCGCGGTCGATGAGCACCACGCCGCTGCCCGCCAATCGAATGCCCATCCGATTGAGGAAGCTGAAGCCGCCGCCCGCGAAGTTGGGATTGTCGAAGATCGAGTCGAAGCCGCGGGCGTTGCCGTCGCGCGGATTTTTGTCGCCGGTCGCGTAGAAGATGCCGAGGCGCGGGCGGATCCAGTCGCGATCGATCGAAACCTCGGCGGCGGCCATGCCGGCGCGGATGCCGGTCGAGCGCGCGGCGATCGGATTGTGATCGTCGCGTCCGAAGACCAGATACAAAGCCTGATCGATGTTGATGCGGCCGGCGTGGCCGAGGCCTGCTTCGCCGAGGTACGTGGCGCGGACGGTGTGCTGCCGGAAATCGCCCACCGGCGCGGGGCGCGCGAGGACGCCGTTGCGGTCGTAGTGCAGGCCGCCGTCGTCGTTGACGAAATGCAGCGACAGCTCCTGCGTGTAGCCGGGCACGAGGAAGTCCTGCTTGTAGACGTTCGCGATGAGCACCTGCTGGCCGCGGAATTCGTGCAGCGTGTTGAGGCCGGAGTTCGTGTCCTTCTCCAGCCGTTCGAAGATCGCGGCGTTGTATTGCCAGCGATTCGATGCGTAGTTGCCGAAGAAGCGCGCGCCGACGTTCGTGTCGCTGAAGATGAAGCCGCGAAAGTCGCTGTTGAACGGCTGCTCGCCGACGCGGATCGACATGAAGTCGTACGCCGGCGTGAGGTCGCGCAGCTTGCGCTCGTAGAAGAGCTCCTGCAGCGCGACATGCTCGCTCGTGCGTCGCGTGCCGCGGCGCACATCCGGCTTCACGATCCCGTTTTCTTCGACCGCGATCTTGGTGAGGTTCGCGATCAGCGTCGCTCGGATGCGCTGGCGGATCGGCTGGAAGGTCGTGTCGCCTTCATATGCGTCGGCGGTGACGATGAAGTTCTGCGCGAAGAGGTTCTGGTTGTCATCGCCGAAGAAGTGAATGCTCGCTGGATGAACGGTGCTGACGCCGGACGGCGTCGGCAGCGTGCGCGATTCGGCGAGCGTGTCGCTGATGCCGGTGAGGACGAGGAACTTGTTCCCGTCGCGGATCGGGTAATCGCCTTTGTAGAGGTTCTTATTGTACGGGTCCCATTTGCCGCGCGACTGCTCATCGAGCTCGTACGGCGGCGGGACGATGCGCCAGCGATCAGGCATCGCTTCCATCGTGTCGGG
>DATEZA010000250.1:0-2144 GCA_035255945.1 Thermoanaerobaculia bacterium | reverse complement strand
CTCCGCCGTCGCTCGGCCAGAACACGGACGCGATCGTGAAAGAGCTCAACGCCTCGCGTACGAAAAAATCAGGAGCACGAAGCAGCCGACCATCACGACCGCGAGCACGGCGATCACGATGACGACGGCGCGGAAGTCGCTCCCTTTTTTTGCGGTCGGCGCGAACGCTCGCAACGCGAAGTAGAGGCCGGTCGCGCCGATGATCATGATCGTGCCGCCGACGAGCACGACGCGCAGCAGGATCCTGCCGAACTCGGGATCAATATTCACAACGGTTCGACCGTGTTGACGCTCAGCTCTGAGACGAGGCGGATCATCGACCGCCCTTCCTCGTCGGCAACTTCGTAAGCGAGACAGAGCGCCTCGAGGTCGCTTTCGTATTCGTACGCGGCGACCGTGAAGCCATCCGGCGGCTGGCGGCGATCGATGGTCGCGCTGCGCACCCACGTTCCGTCCGGGCGCAATCGATAGCGGACCAGTCCTCGCACACGCACGCGCCGCGCGCCTCCCATGTCAACGAGCCTCAGCTCGTTCTCGTGCGCGACGCCCTCCGCGTTTGCTTTTTGCGCTGCCAGCATGTTGCCGACGTACGATCCGATCAGATCATTCAGCCGCTCCTCGGAACGGCCGATCGCTTCGACGAATCGCAGTCCGGTGTGCGACAGCGCCTTCGCGCCGGAGCGCCGGACGACATCGGTCCGCGCCACGTCGCAGATGATCTCGATGTCCTCGCGCTGCCACTTGAATTGCAACCGGCATCGTTTCTTCGGCGTCACAACTCCGTAGTGCTCGACGAACGCGCCGATGACGCCGAGATCGAGAATGAGCGTGTTCTGCCCGTCGAGCGTGCCGAGGATCGGGCGCGGCAGTCGGAGGCGCTGGAAGATTCTGCGATCGTTGGGGTGCATTCGTATGGGTAAGCGAAGGCAAGCATATTGCTGCATTAGGCCTTGCGTCCAAGGAGGATCTCGTGGGAGAAGAAACAAAAGAAACTCTGATCCGGCAGGGGAACGACGATCCGCTTCACGCAACGCGCAAACCGTCGACCGCGGATACGATTGACGAACGGCCGGCGCAGGTGGCGGAGATGCCGACGAAAGAAGAGATCGATCGGCGGCATTCGAACGTGCCGGAGAGTTGACGCGGAGCGTTGGTGGCAGAACGACAAATTGAGCGGCGAAGCATCTGGCGCGTCGGTCCCGACAGCACGTGGACGACGATCGTACCGGTTGTGTTCATCATCGCGTCGCTTCTGACGCTGGTGCTGCTGCCGATCTTTTTCGGCAGGCATACGAAGGGAATGCGGCGCGAGATCACCGAGGTCGCCGAGCCGTCTCGCAGCGCCGCGAACGAAATCGAGTCCGATTTGTCGACGGAGCTTGGACAGGTGATCGCGTGGCAGGCGACGGGGCAGCCGCAGTACCGCCGCGAGTACCTGCGCGTAGTCAGCGAGCAGCGGGCGGATGCCGAGAAACTGCGCTTGCTCGCGCCGCGGCTTGGGCCCGAGGTCCGGGTGAAACTTCAGGCGCTGACCAAAGAATCGAACGAGTGGCACGCGGACATCGATTCGAACGAGTTCCTGTCGCGGCAGTTAGCAGCCGAGGTGGTGTTGGCGCGGCTGTTCGAGAAGCATCCGTCGCATGAGGAGGCACTCAAAGCCGCGGCCGAACTGGAAGTCTCGATTCAGGAAGCGATCGATGACCGCCTCACGCAAATTCGCGAGGCCGAAAATCTGAGCCAGTCGCTCACGATCATCCTGACGCTGCTCGCGCTTACGTCAGCGCTGCTCGTGGCGGGTCTCGGACGCCAGATGCGCCTGCTGGCGCGCGAAGCGATGGGGCGGCGGCAGGAAGCGGAGCGCGAGGCGGCGGAGGCGCAGCGTGCGCGCGCCGCGGCCGAGCGCGAAGAACGGCGTGCCGCATTTCTGGCGACGGCGGGACAGGAACTGGCGTCGTCGCTCGATTACGAGCACGCCATCGCCACGCTGGCGCGGCTCATCGTGCCGAACATCGCCGACATCTGCGTGATCGATCTCTGCGAGTCTGACGGCGCACTTCGTCGGGCCGCGGTCGCGCATCGCGACATCGCGCGTGAGCACCAGTTGGAGAAGCGCGTCGGTGAGGTGATGGGCGATGTTCCCGAGG
>DATEZA010000249.1:0-5205 GCA_035255945.1 Thermoanaerobaculia bacterium | reverse complement strand
TCTCGACGTGAATGCCATCAACAGCGCGCCGGTCAACCTTCCCATCACCGGCGACGTGCGCGGTCCCTCGGTGCTGCGCACGCAGGTGTATCTCGACCGCAATCATTTTTCCGTCGGCGCGATCGACGGCCGGTGGGGGCGCAATTCGGCGATCACGGTGTGGTGGTGGCAGAAGGCGCACGGGCTGCCGACGACCGGCGACGTTGATGACGCGACGTTCCGTTCGATTGCGGAATCGGCGGGCAGCGAGCCGGCGGTGATGCGGTACACATTGACTGCTGATGATCTGAAGGGTCCGTTCGTGCACATCCCCGACGATGTCTACGAAAAAGCAAAGCTGGACTGTCTCTGCTACGAGTCGCTGCGCGAGGAGTTGGCGGAGCGCTTTCACTGCACCGAGGACTTTCTCGATCTGCTCAATCCGGACGTGAAGATCAACGAGCTGCGGGAAGGGGCGTCGATCAACGCTCCGAACGTGCGCGCGGCGGTAACGCAGGATCAGCCGGACATCGCGAAGATCGTGATCTCGATCCAGGGCAATTCGTACAACGCGTTCGATGCGAACAACAACGTGATCTTCCATGCGCCGACGACGCTCGGCTCGACGTATGACCCGTCGCCCGACGAGATGCTGCACGTGGTCAGCATTACGCCGATGCCGCACTTCCACTACGACCCGACGCTGTATCACGAGGTCCCCGACAGCGAACCGGACGCGCACATGAATCCCGGACCGAACTCGCCCGTCGGCGTGGTGTGGATGGCGCTGAGCAAGGAGCACTACGGCATGCACGGGACGAACGATCCCGATGCGATCGGCTACGCGTCATCGCACGGATGCGTGCGGCTCACGAACTGGGACGCCGAGGAGGTGTCGCACCGGATCACGAAAGGGGTGCCGGTGAGCTTCGTCGATACGAAGCATGGGGGTTGAGGAGAGTGCTGGGTGCTGAGTGCTTGGTGCTGGGTCAATGCGGGACGGCGCGCGCGCGTGGGACGAGCAGCTGGAAGAACGCGCGCGTGATGTCGTCGAATTCAGGAACCGGTCGTTCGTAGAGTACGAGCAGCGACGCGCCGGCTGAAGCGAGTCGTGGTGTGAGCGCGTTGAAAAGCGGCGTGGGCGCGGAGACGTCGCCGCGCCGCGTGACGCGCGCCGTCTGCATCGGCGCGCCCGGCTGCCACCAGGCGACGACGTACGCGCCGTCGTTCCACGCGACGGCGGGATCGTGCAGATACGACGCGGTCGCGACGACGATCGGATCGGACAGCCGTCCGTCATTGCCGAGGAGACGCGCGAGGAGCTGGCTCTTCACCGTGCTGGCCTCATCGAGATAGACGACCAGCGATTCGGTGCCGCTCGACGCGACCTCGACCTGTTGGTCGGACGTGGGATAGTTCTGTTGAACTTCGATTGAAAACGGATCGAGCAGCGCCAGCGTCGGCGCGACGCGAGCGAGGCGCACGTCCGATTGGGCGTGCCACGCGATCGCGAATGTCCGGCCGTTCCACGCGACCCGCGGCCGTTTCGCGCCGCCGCGGGTGATGGTGAGCGGAACGGAGTCGATGCCGATTCGTGCGGCGAGCAGGTCGTGAGAGCTGCAATCGGTCCAGACGAGGAGGGAGACGTTGCCACCGGCGGCGAGATCGAGGTCATCCGCGCAGGTGGTCAACGAGTTGACGTTCGTGCGGATGGCGCCCGGCTCGAGCCACGCGACGTCGTAGTCGTGGCCGTTCCACGCGACGCGCGGGGAGGTGCCCGAAGATGCGTCGGTGGTGAGACGGACGACGGCGAGCGGCCTGCCCGACGCATCGAGGCGTTCGACATACGCATCGTGGCGGCGATGGAATCCGGTCGCCGTCCAGATAGCGTCATCGGTCGGTTCCTGCCACGCCACGGCGAAGCTGTTGGGTCCCGCCGCGATACCGGTCGGGATCTGGTTGGCGGCGTTGATGCTGATCGACTGCTTCGACTGCGCGATGTTGGTGTGCGCATCAACCGCCATCGCGGCGACGTCCTCGTCATCGATGTCGCTGATGATCCCCTCGGACCAGAGGAGCATCATGCCGCTGCGGTTCGCCGCGGCGGCGAAGCCATAGATGCTGCGAGCCGAAGGCGTGTAAAACGCTCGCGCCGGGCGGATCTCGTTGCCGTCGCGATCCCACGAGCTCACTTCGAAGGTGCCGCTGTCGCTTTTCCGGAAGCACGCGAAGTGATCGCCAGTCCAGAGAAGGCCTCCGGGCCGTTGCGGTCTGGAGCTGAGCGGTCCGACTGTGCCGTTGCCTCCGATGCGCCGGAGCGCCGTGCCGCTGTCGCCCAGCACGGAGCCGTACAGGAGGTAGTCGCGGCCGTCGGAGACGACCTCCGGTGACACGACGGCGCTGGTCGCGAGGACGCGCATCTGCGCATCGAGCGGATCGCCGTTCGCATCGAGACGCATGCCGATGGCGCCTTGATTCACGCCGTTGCGCGTCGGAAACCAGATGAAGAAACCGTCGCCGTTGGAGAGGATGCGCGCTCCGTCGCCGTCTCCGCGGAAGACCGGCAGCTCCTTTCTCCCCATGACCGACCCGCGCGAGTCGAAAACGGTGAGGGTCAGTGTGTAGACGACCGGCGCGAGCGACAGCAGCATCGTTTTGCGGCCGTTCGTCGCGACGCCGGAGAGGTGAGTGTCGCCGGCAATCTGCGGTGCTTCGACCACTCCGTCGCGATCGATGGCGATGCAGTGGACGATGCCGTCGAATCGATCGGTGAAGACCAGCCATCGCTCGCCGCTCCACACGAGCGCCTGAAGGCGGCCGACGGAGGAGTGCGCGATCCGAATGCCGCGCGGATCGAGCGGACGACCGTCGGCAGTGAGACGCGTGCCGTAGATCCCGCCGCCGCCGTTCGAACGGCTGTCCTCCCACACGGCGAAGAAGCCTTCGTCATTCGCCGCGATCATCGGACCGCGCTGGCTGCCGGGTGTCGCGATGTAGTGCGGCATGCCGGCCGGAGTTTCGGCAAACGCGAGCAGCAGGAAGAGCGCGAGCACGCGAGTGATACGGAGAGACTGAGGGGAGTGTCGGTTACACGATGGAGCCCGGTGCCGCCGTCAGACGCTCGCGCGCAGAAAATCGGTGGAGATGCCGGTGTTCTTCACGTTGCCGATCACGGTCAGCGACAGTGAATCGGGATCGACGACGGTCTCGGCGACTCTGCGGATCTCATCGAGGGTCACGGCATCGATCGCGGCGATGATCTGGTCGGCGCTGAACTGCTTGCCGAAGTAGTACTCCTGGCGCGCGATGCCGCTCATGCGGCTCACCGTCGATTCGAGCGAAAGCAGGATCGATCCCTTGAGGTGCAGCTTCGCCGCTTTCAACTCGTCGGCGGTCGCTCCGTCCTTCTTGAAGTTGCGCATCTCTTCGAGCGTGATGTTCAGCACGCGGCGGAGGTTCTTCGGCACGCACGCGGCGTAGACCGCTTCGTACCCGCCGTGGAGATACCCGTTGTGGAATGACGACACGGCGTAGGCGAGTCCCTCTTTTTCGCGGATGCGCTGGAAGAGCCGCGACGACATCCCGCCGCCGAGGATCGTGTTGAAGAGCGCGGCGGCATAGCGCTCGTTGAATTGCTGCGGATAGCCGCGCGAGCCGAGGCAGAGATGCACCTGCTCGAGCTCGCGCTTCTCCTTGATGATGACGTGCTGATTCGGAGTCGGCGCCGACCACTCGTTGCGAATCGGCGAGCGCTGATCGGGCGGAAACGTCTTTTCGAGGAACGGGACGATCTGCTCCGGCTTGACGTTGCCCGACGCGCAGAAGATCAGATTCGTCGGATGGAATGTCTCCGCGTAGTGCTCTACGATCTGCTGGCGCTGCAGTTGGGTGACCGTTTCTTCGGTGCCGAGGATCGGGCGGCCGAGCGGATGGTCGGGCCAGAACGCGGTGACGAAGATCTCGTGCACGAGATCGTCCGGCGTGTCCTCGACCATCTTGATCTCTTCGAGGATGACCCGGCGCTCCATCTCCAGGTCCTCGTCGGTAAAGCGCGGTGAGGTGACGATGTCGGTGAGGAGATCGAGCGCGGTGTCGACCTGCTCGTCGAGTACATGCGCGTAGAACGACGTGTACTCCTTGCCGGTGAACGCATCGACGTCGCCGCCGAGGATGTCGATGACCTGCGCGATCTCGGTGGTCGATCGATGCGCGGTCCCTTTGAACACGAGGTGCTCGAGGAAATGCGATGCGCCGCCGTGCTCGACCGATTCGACCGCCGATCCGCTGCGCAGGTAATAGCCGAGCGCCACGGAGCGGACGTACGGCAGGGTTTCGATGAGGACGGTGAGGCCGGACGGAAGGACGATGCGTTCGATCATTGGCGACGGATTCTATGGCAGTCGAGCAGGCGTGCGGCGATCGCGCGTGCGGCGGCCTCGTCGTGGCTCATCATCGCCAGCATGCCGCGATTGCGCAGGGCGTTTTCGTAGCACGGGTCGAGCGCGATCGCCCGGTCGAGTTGCGGCGCCGCTTCGGCGAACCGGCGCTGCACGATCAGCGCGACGCCGCGGCCGTTCCACGCGATGGCGTTCGTGCCGTCCGACTCGAGCACGCTGGTCCAGAGCGTGAGCGAGTCGTGCCAGACCTGCGTGCGCTGGAACGTCAATGCGCCGAGGATGAATGCGATGGCGATGGCGATGATGATGACGGCGGCGCGGTTGCGGATTCGTTCGACGGCGAGTGCGGCGAGCCAGGCGATGCCGATCGATGGGATGTACGTATAGCGGTCGGCGATGAAGGCCCTGCCGATGTTGACCAGCGGCGGCATCGGCACGATGGTCACCAGAAAAAATGCCGCCGCTGCGAAGACGTTCAACGAGAAGCGCAGGGTGGCGAGCACGCTGGCACAGAGCAGAAGGGCGAGGAACGTGCCCCACCATTCGGCGGCGCCGATGGCGTGCGGATAGGCGTAGAAGGCGCTGAGGTTGAGCGGAACGAGCTCGCGGCTGACGTACATCGTCAGCGCGCGTCCTTCGAGGAGGAGCCGGTGCGGGAGGTCGAGCGAGGCGCCGGGCTGTGCTTGCAGGTGAATGGTCAGGAGACTGAAGAGAAAGCCGAGGGCGAACATCGGAAGCTTGTCGCGGATGGTGATACGGCGGCGGATGGCGAGCTCGACGAGCATCATGGCGGCGGGGAGCACGGCGGCTGTGGCCTTGGACAGGAGCG
>DATEZA010000248.1:0-3129 GCA_035255945.1 Thermoanaerobaculia bacterium | reverse complement strand
CCTGTTGCGCTCGGCGCTGGCCAGCATCTCGATGCGCTGCTTCTCGATCTCCGCCTGCTTCAGCACTGTGGCGATCAGTTCCTTCTCCACGCGGTTGATCTCCGCTTCCTGCACCTTGACCTGCGCTTCCTTCTCGATCTGTTGCACGCGCACCGATTCCGTGACGACCTGCTGCTGCATCACGTTCGTCTGGATCTCGTACGCCTTGTCGGCTTGCGCCTGCTGGCGCTTCGTCGCCTCGAGGTACTGCGCCTTCTTGACCTCGAGGTCGCGCGTCGCCTCGGCCTGCTTCGACATCGACGCCGTCTCCGCCTCGACGCGAGCCTGATCCGCCTGCGCCTTGGCGATCGCCGCTTCGCGCTGCGCCTGCGCGCGCTTGATCGCGGTGTCGCGCTCCGCCTCGGCCGCTGCGACGTCGGCGTCACGCTTGATGCGCACGATGTCCGGGCGTCCCATGTTCGTGATGTATTCGTTCTGGTCCTTGACCTCTTTGATCGTGAACGACACCACCTCGAGGCCCATCTTCGTCATGTCCTCGGCGCACGTGGAGCGCATGCGGTCGGCGACCATCTCCGGCTGCTTGACGATCTCCTCGACCGTCAACTGGCCGATGATGCCGCGCAGATGACCTTCCATCACCAGCCGGATCAATCCTTCGCGCTGCACCGGCGTCTTCGTCAGAAACTGCTCGGCCGCGGTCTTGATCGACATCGTGTCGCTCTTGACCTTGATCTGGGCGACCGCCTCGACTGTCACCGCCACGCCCTGCTTCGTGTACAGGTCCTGCTTCGGCGCGACGTCGAACGACATCAGCTCGAGCGAGAGCTCATGCGCGTGCTCGATGATCGGCATGACGATCGTGCCGTGCCCGGTCACTACGCGCGTGCCGCGCAGGCCGTACACGATCAGCGCCTCGTTCGGCGCGACCTTGCGCAGGAAGCTGGCGAAGACCATCGCCATGAAAAAGAACGCTGCGATGCCCGCGATCACGATCACGAGCCAGAGTGGTAAGCCGAACATTTAGTGTCCCTCCTGATGTAATTCGTCCCACGGACGAACCCATGCGATTCCTTTGTCGTACCGCATCACCACGACCTCGGTGCCGCGCTCGATGCGCTCACCTTCTTCACTGCGCGCGCCGCAGCTGCGACGCGTTCCCTGCTGCGTGTAGATCAACTCCCCTGTCCCGCCCTGCTCGCGGATCGGCATGCTGATGCGGCCGAGGACTCCGGTCATCTCGAAGTCTTCCTCGCGGAGCGCGTGCTCGTGCGCCATGAACGTGCGGATCACCGACACGTACATCAGCGCCGCGCCGATGAAGCCGGCGATGATCGCCGCGCTCAACGCAAGTCCGGCGGCCGCGCTGCGGTAGTGCGTCACGAGATAGCCGGTCGCGCCGAACCAGGTGAAGAACACGACGATCGTCGTCGTGTTGATCGGCCCGATATGTCCGGCGCCGCCGCCGTGAAAATGCAGCGCGTGCGGGATGTGAATCGGCAGATGGATGTGGCCGACGAAGAGCGAGAAAAGCGTCAGCACCAGTCCGAAGAGGAAGACACCGAGGTAGAAGGATTCCCAGTTCATAGGACAGCCTCCGGATGCAGCACTTCGAGCAGACGTTCGACGAGCTCCGGGGAATCGAGGATCGATGAGACGAGCGACAAGACGCGCCGCGTGTCGGGATGCTTGGCGAGCTTGACCAGCGCTTCGCTGACATCGGGATCGTGCGCGAAGCGCTCCGCGCCGCCGACGAGCCAGAGATCGAGGTTGTCTTCGAGCGTGCGGACGTCCGAGGTGAGCTCGGTATGGAAGCCCTCGGGGTCATCGACGAGGTAGCCGGGGTGGACGCGGAAAAACTTCGCGAGCGTCATCCGGCTGGTGTTCGTGAGGTGGCGGCGCTGTCCGCGCTCGATCTGCGACAGATAGGACTGGCTGATCTTGAGGCCGAGCTCGTTCTCGACGGCGTCGACGACCTGTTGCTGGGTCATCTCGCGCTCGGAGCCACGGAGGGTGCCTTCAACGGTGCGGAGGTAGCGGAGCTTTTCGCCGACGGTCATCGCTTTATCGCAGATTGCGATATCAATATAGCGATCTGCGATATTGCTGTCCAGTTACAAAAACGAAAAGCCCCGCGTTTTCCGCGGGGCTTGACCGGGGGCGACAAGCTGAGAGCTTGTCCTACACTGGTGTACGACAAGCTCTCAGCTTGTCGCAACTCAGATCGCGTTCACGATCTCGTCGCTAAGTCCCTTCCACTTCCGCAGATACGCGCGACGATCATCGTTGTACTTCGCAACCAGTGAGTTGTATTCATCGACACGACCCTGCCGCTCGTACATCTTCTTCGGCTGCAGATAATCCGGATCATCGATGCCCGGCACTTCCGTCGCCACGAGGTAGCCGAAGTCCGGATCCTTCTCCCACTTGATCGTGCTCTCGGCGATCGCCTTCACCACCGCCGACGAGTGCTGGATCTTCACCTTCTTCGAGCCTTCCTGCTTGCCGTCGCCGCCGATGGCGCCGGTGTTCATCAGGTAGACCTCCATCGGGCTGTTCTTCATCAGTTCCAGCATCCGGTTTCCCTGATAGGCGTGCAGCAGCGGGAAAAACGGATTCGTGCCCGGGACGCGCAGCGACTTCCCGGCTTCGGCGGCGCCGCCGGCCGAGGTGCCCTTCGTCTCGCCGAGCATGAAGTATGCGGCCGCGAGCGGACCTTCGAGCTTCGCGACCGCGGGGATGATGTTCTCGTTGCGATTGAGGATCAGCAGGAAGTCGGCCTTCGTGAGCTCGCGCGCGTCGGCGGCGCCGGCGATGTCCTGCATGCGGATGACCGCGCGTCCGTTCTGCGTGTACGACGTGTCGAAGTAATCGATCTTCCCGTCTTCGTTCTGCGACACGTTCTCGAGATACGCGTGCTGCGACGCGCACGCGTGGTAAATCGTCGGCTCGTCATTCGAATTGAGGCCGAACGTCTTCGCGAAGCAGCCGTTCTCCGTCGCGTACACCTTCCCGCCCGGCATCAGCGCGCAGAAATCGTCCTGCACCGGCTGCGAGTCATTCTGCTTCGTAAACGTCGTCGTCGTCTTTCCCGTCCCGGACAGTCCGACGATCAATCCCACGCGCTTCGTG
>DATEZA010000247.1:0-8066 GCA_035255945.1 Thermoanaerobaculia bacterium | reverse complement strand
TGAACAGCAGCTCGAGGATGACGTTGTCGCGGACGGCGCAGAAGTAACGATTGCGGCTGCCGGCAGACTGATCGCGCGACGTCGACAGCTCGGCGATCTGCGACTTCGGCGCGGCGAGCAGCGAGCGCACTTCGCGGCTCGACAGAACCGTCGGCACGCGGCTCTCGACAGGACGTTTGATCTTCAGCTTGCGCGCCGGCGACTCGCCCACGATCCCCTGCTCCTCGAGGAAGCGGAAAAAGACCTTGAGCGCCGCGACTTTGCGGCGGATCGACGTGTCGCGATACGGCTCGGTGCCGAGCTTGACGAGATACGACTCGAGGTGCTCGGGAGTGACGTCGACCATGTGCGTTCCGGCGAGGTGAACGTGGAACTGGCTCAGGTCGGAACTGTAGGCGCGCAGCGTCCGATCAGACAGATTTCGCACCGCCTGACCGTGCTGTAGAAATTCGGCAATCGCCTGCTGCACGTCCATGTCGTTAACTTTCTGAAATTCTTATTGTTGTGTGGGAGACCCATGGCAGTTTAGGCGGAAGGGTGGTTTTGTCAAGAAATTATTTGACGCGGCGATATGCTGTAAAAGCATGACACAATTCGGATTACGTGCGCGGCCAGAAACTCTTCGTCCGACCAATCGACAACGGTGACTCCGATTCGATCCGACTGTTTCTTAAATCGAACGGGGGCCGGATTACCGAGACCGGCTGCGGTCTGCTGGGGAAGCTCGTCGGCGATCTGGTGGCCGTCGTGGCGATGGAAATCGAGGGCGACGCGGTGCGGATCGATGACGTAGTCGTGGCAACGGATTTGCGCCGCAAACGGATCGGCCGCTTCATGCTCGACGAGGTCGAGCGGCTGGCATCAAAGCTGGAACGGAAACGGGTGGTTGTGTCGGGACGCGCCGCCCAGCGCGAATTTTTCCAGAGGACAGGGTTCCGGGAGGATGGGGAGTGGCTGGTGAGAGACGTTCGGTAGTCGCGCTTTGCGCGGCGGTGTTGGTCATCCACTGCGGCCGTTCGACGCCTGCTCCTCCTCCGCCGCAACCAGCGCCCACGCCGGCGCCCGTCGCCGCCCCCGCTCCCCCGCCCACGCCGCAGGAGCTCGCGATCCTCGGGTTGCAGCAGTTCGATCAACAGCACTGGCCTGACGCGGTCACGACGCTGACGCAGGCCGCGGATCAACTGCCGTCCGTCGCGCCGTTCCTCCGCCTGCGCGTCGTGGAAGCGGAACAGCAGCGCGGCAATTACGCGAACGCGATCACCATCGCGCAGCAGATCCTGGCGACGAACACCACGGCCGCGACGATTGCGCGTCTGCGCATGCCCGCGCTGTACGCGCAGACGGGCGATACGGCGGCGACGAATGCCGCGTATCAGCAGATCGCATCGATGCCCTTCGATGAATTGAGCGAATCGGAGTTCGTCGACCTCGCGTCGAAACTGGAGAAAGCGGGACGTGCCGATCTCGCGACGGCCATCCGCATGCGGCTGCTCAACGAATATCCGCAAGGGCGCTTCACGGAAAAAACGTTCGCGCAGGCCGGCGCCGCGCTCGATGCGTTGTCGCTCGATGAGACGTCGGCGCTCGCGTCGAAGCTCGCACAGCGCGACCACTACGACGAAGCGCTTGCATTGCTCGATCGCGCGGGCAAGCGATTCCCCGAGGCGACGAAGAGCGCGGCGTATCGCAACGTGAAGATCCGCGCGCTGTTCAACTCGCGGCATTACACCGAGCTGCTCGGCGAGACGGCGAAGAATCATCTCGAGGCGCCGCAGATGCTGCTGCGCGCGCGTGCGGCGTGGCGTACCGGCGATGCGACGACGTTCCTCGCCGGACTCGATCAGGTCGAGGACAAGTTCCCCGATTCGAAGGAAGCGATCGAAGCGAAGCTGCTGCGCGCGAAGTACTTCACGACGGACGAGATCAAGTACGACGCCGCGATCGAGAACCTGCAGCACGCAATCGGCGCGGGCGCCATCGGCAACGACGGCGAAACGATTTGGACGTTGGGATGGACTTACATCCTCGCCGGAAAAGACGACGACGCGCTGCGCATCTTCGATCAATACCTGCAGCAGTTCCCCGACGGCGACTACCGCACGAATTCGCTCTTCTGGTCGGCAAAGATCTACGCCAAGCGCGGACAGACGAGCGAGCGCGATGCGCGATTCCGGCAGCTGATCGCGGAGTATCCGTACAGCTACTACGCGTATCGGGCGAAGGAGATCGCGGGAATCAATGATGTGGCGCTGCCGGCGACTCCTGTGTTCCCCGACATCACGCCTCCCTCCCTTCCGCTGATCAACGATCTCGTCGCGATCCACCTGTGGCGCGATGCAACGCGCGAGATGAAGCTGCTCGCTGCGGCGCAACCCGACAATCGCGCGCTGGCGTTTGCACTCGCCGACCTCTATCTCAAAGCGGGTGAGCCGTTCAAAGCGAACGGCGTGCTGCAGCGCCGCTTCCGCGAATTCGTGCGGCACGGCGGCGCGAACATCCCTGATCGTTTCTGGCAGATCCTCTTCCCGCTCAATCATTGGGAGACGATCAAAACCGAGGCGGCGAAGCGGAATGTCGATCCGTATTTGCTCGCCTCGATCATCCGGCAGGAGAGCGGATTCGAGCCGTCGACGGTGTCGAATGCGGGCGCGGTCGGATTGATGCAGATCATGCCGGCGGAAGCGGAGCAGATCGCGGCGCGTGGCGGCATCGCAGGCGTCACTCGCGAGACGCTGTTCGATCCCGACGTGAACATCGCAGTCGGCGCCGCCGAGTTTTCGCAGAAGCTGGAGATCATGCAGGGGCGCGTGATTCCGGCGATCGCCGCGTACAACGCGGGAGAGACCGCCGTGAACGAGTGGGTGACGAAGACGCCGCCCGATGACATCGACGTCTTCGTCGAATCGATTCCGTACGCGGAGACGCGGCTGTACGTGAAGACCGTGACCCGCAACCGGAACGAGTACCGGCGGATTTACGAGTAGGAGCGCGGACGTCCCGTCCGCAGTCGGCGAGCGTCTCGCTCGACGACCGTTTTAGTCGCCGGCCGAGACGGCCGACGATTGCGGGCGGGACGCCCGCGCTCCGAGTCCGAGCACCACGCGTCCATCGACTTTGCCGGCGCGCAGGCGGTCGAACACCGTATTGATTTCGGCGAGCGGCTGCGTTTCGATGGTCGCGCGCACCTTGCCTTCGGCGGCGAATGCGAGCGCTTCGGCGAGATCGCGCCGCGTGCCGACGATGGAGCCGCGCAGCGTCAGCCGCTTCAGCACGACGTCGAAGATCGGCGTCGGGAAATCGCCGGGCGGCAGACCGACGAGCACGCATGTCCCGCCCGAACGGAGCACGCCGAGGCCTGCGGCGAACGCCGACGTCGATACCGCGGTGATGAGTGAGGCGTGTGCGCCGCCGATCGCTTTCTGCAGCGCAGCGGATGGATCGTCCTTCCGCGCATTGACCACGATTTCCGCACCGTGACGGCGCGCGAGCTCGAGCTTGTCGTCCGCGATGTCGATCGCCGCGACGTGCAATCCCATCGCACGCGCGTACTGCACGGCGACATGACCGAGTCCGCCGATTCCGCTGATCGCCACCCACTGCCCCGGCCGCGCCTCGGTCTCCTTCAGACCTTTGTACGTCGTGACGCCGGCGCAAAGGATCGGCGCGGCATCGGCGAACGAAAGTGCGTCCGGAATGCGCGCCGCGAAGTCCGCACGTGCGATCGCGAATTCGGCGAAGCTGCCGTTCACCGAGTAGCCGCTGTTGTGCTGATTCGGGCAGAGCGTCTCCCAGCCCGACTGGCACGCGTCGCAGTGACCGCATGCGTCGTGCAGCCACGGGATGCCGACGCGATCGCCGATTTTGAGATTGCGGACGCCGTCGCCGAGGTCGATGACCACGCCCGCGCCTTCATGTCCGGCGATGAAGGGAGGATTCGGTTTGACCGGCCAGTCGCCATCGGCGGCGTGCACGTCCGTATGACACACACCGGTTGCGTGGATGCGCACCAGCACCTCGCCCGGCCCGGGCGCCGGAATCTCGACCCGCTCGATCGTCATCGGTTGTTTGAAGCGCTTTACGACCGCGGCCAGCATGGTGTTGCTCATGGTTTGTTCCTCCGCCGGCAGAGTCGCAGAGAGCCGGGCTCGCCGTTCGTGACTGCCGTGAAACGCCAGGCTGATGTCCGTCACTACCTGGTGTGACGAATTGGCACTACGTTTGCCGTTAGGCCGAATCGTGACGCTTCTGAATTTGACGCATCGATTCGGTAACGCAGACGAGCCTGCACGTTCTTACGTGACGCGAACCGATTGGAATCCGGGGACTTATGAAAAGTGCAACGTTCTCCCGCTCCTTGGTCGTGGCCGTTTTCACGCTGGCCTTCAATGCTTCGCTCCATGCAAACACACAACTTATTTTGAGCCGTGACGCGCAATCCGATGCCGGCGAGCTGAAGGGTGTCGTCGACCTTACCGTCGATCCCGGCTACGACAACGCGCGCGTCAACATCACCCTCGACGGCGCGAAAATCGCCGAGAGTCTCCACGCTCCCTACAAAGTGACGGTCGACTTCGGAACGGTGCCGATCGAGCACAGGATCGGCGTGACCGTCTGGTCGGGCGAGAAGAAGGTGCAGTGGCACGAGACGGTCAATCGCGGACATCAGCCGCTGTCGGTCAAAGTTGCTCCGGTCGATCTCGCGGCCCGAACGTTCGAAGCGAAGACCACGGCGCCGGACGAAGATCCGATCGTCTCCGTCGCGCTGTGGGATTCCGGCAAGCAGGTCGCCGAGGTGACTACGGCGCCGTATCGATTCACGGTTCCGCAGTCGTCGGTCGAAGCGGGATTCGTGCAGGTGACGGCGAAGTCGAAGTCGGGCGAAGAAGTCGCCGACTTCTGGTCGACGAGCGGCGAAGTGCATACCGAGAGCGTCGAAGTGCGCACGGTGCCGATCTTCGTCAGCGTCATCGACGGCAACGGTCAGACCCGCGACGACGTCACGAAAGATCTGTTCAAGGTGATGGACAACGGCGCCGAGGGGAAGATCCTCGAATTCGGCAAGGCGTTCGATCAGCCGATCTCGATCGCGCTGCTCCTCGATTCGTCGGCGAGCATGACGTACGAGATGAAGAACGAGACGCAGGCGGCGCAGAACTTCGTGCAGCGGACGCTCAAGCCGGGCGACCGCTGCGTGGTGTACGCGGTGCGCGATGTGCCGCGCCGCGCGCAGGAGCTCACCACCGATCAGCAGGCGGTGATGAAGGCGATGAGCCAGTTGCAGCCGGGCGGACAGACCGCGTTGTACGACGCGATCGAAGCGGCGATTCGCGATCTGAAAAACGAGAAGAACCGCCGGGCCATCGTCGCGCTCACCGACGGCGGCGATACGTCGTCGATCGCATCGTTCGATGAGCTCGATCGCCAGGCGACCGAGGCCGGGATTCCGATCTACTTCATCGCGTACGACACCGGCGATCAGGCGGAAAAGAACGAGCTCGATCGGTTGAATTACCTGGCGGGACAGACCGGCGGATTCGTGGTCACGGCGAATGCGGAACAGCACAATCTGCAGGCGAAGTACGCGGCCATCGAGCGCGATCTGCGCGCCCAGTTCGCGATCCGCTACCAGATCACCGATTTCAAGAAGCCGAATGCGTGGCGGAAGGTGCGGGTGGTCATGAGCTCGCCGAAGTTGACGGCGAGAACGATCCGCGGGTATTTCGCGCCGTAAAATCGCGCGCGTGCATCGCAACGACTCTCTGATTTCCGAGCTCCGCGCCCGTGTCGGCGCGGCTCCTTTTTTCGAGCGCCTTCTCGCCGACCGCGTTGAATTGACCGGCGCGTCGGTCGAAGCGCGCGCGCTGATCCTCTCGACGTTGCAGGATCGATTGCGCAAGCGCATCGCAGTGATCGTGCCGGCCGATGCGGCGATCGACGATTTCGAATCGGCGCTGCGCCTCTTCCACCGCGATCCGCAATGCGTGCTCGCCTATCCGTCGCCGTCGCTGTCGCCGTACCAGGATGTCGTGCCGTCGCTCGGCGTCGCGCGTGAAGAGATCCGCGCGCTCGGCGCATTGACCGATCGTCACGCGGACATCCTGATCGTGCCGGTGCGCGCGCTCTTCTCGCGTCTGCCGCGCGCGGACGCGTTCCGCTCGCGCACGATGCATTTGAAGGAAGGCGACGACCTCGACATGCGCGCGCTGCTGCAGTCGCTGGTCGAGAACGGCTTCGTCCGCACCGATCTCGTCGGCGAATCGGGCGAGTTCGCATTCCGGGGCGGCATCCTCGATCTCTTTCCGCCGAACACCGCGAAGCCGGTGCGCGTCGAGCTGTTCGGCGACACGATCGAATCGCTGCGCTGGTTCGATGTCGAGACGCAGCGCTCCGAGGATTCGGCGGGCGTCGTCACGGTGCTGCCGATGACGCAGTTCGCGAACACACGCGAAACGCGCAGCGCGTTGTCGCGGCGGCTCTCGCTCGATTTCATGGACCCGGTGTTCAAGCGCGATGTCGCGGACAAGATCGAGCGGCTGGCGGAGAACGGCACGTTTTCGGGCATCGAGCACTACCTGCCGATCGTGAGCGATGCCGTCACGTTCGCCGATTACCTCGCGGACGACGACTGGTCGGTCGTGCTGGTGGAGCCCGATCAGATCACCACGACGATCGCGAAATACGAATCAATCCTGCGCAGCGAGTACGACGCGGCCGCGGAGAAAGGCCGCGCGATCTACGCACCGGAGCGCGTCGTCACGCCCGGCCCCGACGTCCTCGCCTTCCTCGGGCGCTCGACGCTGGCGATGGGCGAAGTGCACATCGCGTCGAAATACTTCGACGAGCTCCGCCTGCACGCGCCGCAGACGATGCGCTACACGAATCGACTGCCGGAGTTCGCGCACGACGTCGCGCAGAGCAAGCACCGCCTCTTCTTCTTCGCCGCGACGAAAGGGGGCGCGGAGAAAGCCGAGCGGCTGCTCAAGGAATTCGATGTCGTGCCGGGCACGCTGACCGTCGCCGACGGCGCGATGGCGCGCGGCTTCGTCTTCGATGACATCGGCATCACCGCGTACAGCGAATGGGATCTGTTCGAGCCGCCGACATCGACACGCATCGGCGGCAAACGTCGCGCGTCGGAAGCGTTCGTCACCGATCTGCGCGACCTCAAAGTGGGCGACTTCATCGTGCACGTCGATCACGGCGTCGGCCGCTTCCACGGCCTGCAGCGCATTCCGTTCGGCGACACCGAGCGTGAGGTGATGGAGATCGAGTACAGCGGCGGCGGCAAGCTGCTGATGCCGATGGAGAACCTGAACCTGATTCAGAAGTACTCCGGCGGCGATGAGGCGCAACCGCTCCTCGACAAACTCGGCGGCACCACCTGGGCGCGCAAGAAAGCCTCGGTCAAGAAAGCGATGCGCGACATGGCGGACGAGCTGCTCAAGCTCTACGCCACGCGGCAGATGGTGCACGGCCACGCATTCTCGAAGGATTCGCCGTGGCAGTTCGAATTCGAAGAGGCGTTCGAGTTCGATGAGACCGAAGATCAGGTCGCGGCGATCGAGGACCTGAAGGCGGACATGGAGTCGCGCAAACCGATGGATCGACTGCTGTGCGGCGATGTCGGATACGGCAAGACGGAAGTGGCGATGCGCGCCGCGTTCAAGTCGGTGATGGATGGCAAGCAGGTCGCCGTGCTTGCGCCGACGACCGTCCTAGCGTTCCAGCATCACCGCACGTTCCTGCGCCGCTTCGCGAGCTTCCCCGTCACCATCGAGCTGCTCACGCGCTACTACTCGGCGAAGGAGCAGAAAGAGATCGTGAAGAAGCTCGAGTCGGGCGAGATCGACGTCATCATCGGCACGCATCGCGTCCTTTCGAAAGACATCAACTTCAAAGACCTCGGGCTGCTGATCATCGACGAAGAGCAGCGCTTCGGCGTCGCGCAGAAAGAGCGGCTGAAGCAGATGAAGAAGGCGGTGGACGTGCTGGCGATGTCGGCCACGCCGATTCCGCGCACGCTGCACATGTCGATGGTCGGCATCCGCGACATCTCGGTCATCGAG
>DATEZA010000246.1:0-21673 GCA_035255945.1 Thermoanaerobaculia bacterium | reverse complement strand
TGAGGAGCGCGGCCGTCTCGGCCGCAGTCGTCGGCCGTCTCGGCCGGCGACCATGGTGCGCGGGCGAGGACGCCCACGCACTGCGGGCGAGGACGCCCGCGCTCCGTTTGCACTCTCCGCGTTGGAGGAGCGCGGCCGTCTCGGCCGGCGACCATCGCCCGCGCGCCGCTGCCACGCCATTTGCACTCTCCGCGTGCAGGAGCATCCAAATGGCAACCACATCCGACGACAACAAACCCAATGATTCCGACCTCGGCGGCGATTACGCCCGCGACAACCATCGCGGCGGCTTCGGTGACGACTACGCCCGCGAAGGCGACCTCGAGGCACCGAAGACCAAGGACTCCCTTCCCGACATCGGCAAAGCGAGCGAGTAACCATGCGCACGATCGAGAAGCAGCGCAAGGTTCAGTCGCAGGTCGATCGCGCGGAGAAGCGGAAGCGTCCGCAGCAGCGTGAGAAACGCGGCGTGCAGACCGGCGCGCGCACCTATCCGGCGAATCCGCTGCCGCGCCAGCATCAGCGCAAACCGGGCATCGAGTCGCAGATCAAGCCGCGTCCGATGTTCGACAATCCCACGTACCTCGGCAGCGGCAAGTTGCAGGATATGACTGCGCTCATCACCGGCGCCGACTCCGGCATCGGACGCGCGGTCGCCGTGCTCTTCGCGCGCGAAGGCGCCGATGTGGCGATCGTCTATCTCGCCGCCGACAGCGATGCGGAGGAAACGCGCCGGGTCATCGAAAACGAAGAAGGCCGGCGCTGCATCCTGATCAAAGGTGATGTCGGCGATCCGGAGTTCTGCAAAAAGGCGGTCGAGCGGACGGTGAAGACCTTCGGCAAGCTCGACATCCTGGTCAACAATGCCGCGTTCCAGGAGCACACCGAATCGATCGAGGAGCTGACCGACGAGCACTTCGATCTCACGTTCAAGACGAACGTCTACGGCTCGTTCTACATGACGCGCGCCGCGATGCCGCATCTCCAACAGGGAAGCTCGATCATCAACACGACGAGCGAGACCGGCATCTTCGGCGAGCCGTCGCTGCTCGATTACTCGGCGACGAAAGGCGCATTGAACGCATTCACCATGGCATTGGCGACGAACCTCGCGGACAAAGGAATCCGCGTGAACGCCGTCGCGCCGGGCCCGACGTGGACGCCGCTCAATCCGGCCGATCGTCCGGCGGAGAAGGTCGAGCAGTTCGGCAGCAAGACCGCGTTCCGGCGCCCCGCGCAGCCGGAGGAAGTCGCGCCGGCGTATGTGTTTCTCGCATCGCCGGTGACCGGCTCGTACATCACCGGACTGGTGCTGCCGGTGATCGGCGGCGTAACCGGCGCAATGCAAAGCCAAAGCTGAAACCTGAAACCTGAAACGCTGAAACCTGAAGAAGGCAGGCGGCCGGGCGTTCTGCGCCTTCTTCAGGTTTCAGGTTTCAGGTTTCAGCGTTTCAGGTTTGCCGTTCACCGGGCGAACACCACCGTTCGCCGCCGCGCGCGAGACACACGCCCCATGCGCCCGTAACTTGGGCGCATGAACAAAAACAAGCTCGTCGCCGGCATCTTTTTCACGATCCTCGGCGTGCTGCTCACGCTCGACAACCTCGACCTCTTCTACGCCGGTCGCGTCCTCCGCTGGTGGCCCGCCGTCCTCATCGTCTTCGGGCTGATCAACCTGGCCGATGCGGGACGGCGCGGCGTCGCCTCGGTCGCGATCGTCGCAGGCGCGGTTCTCCTCGCGTTGCGCGCACACTGGATCCACCTCTCTTTCTGGGACTTCTGGCCGATCGTGCTGATCGTCATCGGCTGCGTGATCGTCCTCCGCGCCCTCGGCGTCTCGGCGCCCGAACAGCGCGGCAATCTGTGGGGCGTGCTCAACACGCGCGCGCTCACGCTCGATCCGGCCGATCTCGATCGCCGTCAGATCGTCGCGTTCATGGGCGGCACGCAGATCGTGCTCACCGACGCGCCGTTCGAGGGACCGGTCACCGTCGAAGTCGTCTCGATGTGGGGCGGCATCGAATTCCGCGTGCCGCCCGGATGGGAAGTGATCGTCGAAGCGGTGCCGATCATGGGCGGCATCGACATCAAAGCAAACGGACCATCGAACGGACGCCAGCTCATCGTGCGCGGACTCGTGCTGATGAGCGGAATGGAGATCAAAAATGCCAATTAGAAAACTCGACGCCGGCGGCCTCTTCGCCGGACTGCTTCTGATCGCGATCGGCACGCTCTTCCTGCTCGATCACATGGGCTACGCCAGTCTGCACGACGTGCTGCACAACTACTGGCCGATGTTCCTGGTGATCCTCGGCGTCTCGCGATTCGCCCATCGCCGCGCCGCGTGGTCGGGCGTCTGGCTGATCATCGTCGGCATCTGGCTGCAGCTCACGACACTGCACGTGTGGGGCGTCAGCTTCAATTCATCGTGGCCGCTGCTGCTGATCGCAATGGGTGCGCTGATGGTGATTCGTGCGCTGCTGCGCGCGCTCGACCGCAATTCGACGGAGGCAAACGATGAACGCTGAAGACTTCAAACGCGAAGCGCGCAAGCGCGACAACCCATGGATCCGCCTCGTCATCGGCCTGGCGATCCTCGGCTTCGGACTGATCGCCTGGCTCGATCACCTCGGACGCATCGACGGTGACGAGTTCCTCCGCTGGTGGGCCGTGATCCTGATCGCGCTCGGCGTCGCGCATCTCATCAACAAGCAGTGGATCGGCGCGATTATCTGGTTCGTCTTCGGCCTCGCGTTCATGCCGCCGCTGCCGTTCCTGCCGTCGTTTCATCTGTCGCAGCTGCTCGGACTGTGGCCGCTGCTGATCAGCGCGGGCGGCGTCACGTTGATCTATCAGGCGCTGAATCCCGGCGCGAAAGACCTCGGCAGTCAGGGCTCGTTCCGCGCGTTCGCCTGGATGGGCGGCAGCGGGCGCAAAGTGAGCGCGGCGAATTTCGTCGGCGGCGACGCGATCGTGGTGATGGGCGCGGCGGAGATCAATCTGGTCGATGCGAAGATCGTGTCCGAGGCGGTGATCGATGTGCTGGCGTTCTGGGGCGGGATCGAGATTCGTGTGCCGAAGGACTGGATCGTCGAGAATCACGTCACGCCGCTGCTCGGCGGATTTTCGAATCGCACCACGAATCCGGCGACCGGCGACGGACCGCGGCTCATCGTGCGCGGCGCATCGATCATGAGCGGCATCGAAGTGCGGAATGCGAAAGAGGTCGCGGCATGAGACGAGGAGTGATCGCGCTCTACGCGATCGGTGCGCTCAGCGCGGTGGCGCTCGCGTCGTCCGCATTTCTGATGTCGACGAAAGGCGTTGCCGTCACCGCCGCGATCACTGCAGCGATTGCGCCGTCGCTGCTCCTCGGCGTCATCGGACTCGCATCGCGCTACCTCTGCCGCGCCATGCCGCTGCGCGGATCGAGCCGCGGATCGATCGCCGGTGCCGTCGCCGGATCGGCCGCCGCCG
This sequence comes from Thermoanaerobaculia bacterium, assembly GCA_035255945.1. Lineage (GTDB taxonomy): Bacteria > Acidobacteriota > Thermoanaerobaculia > Gp7-AA8 > Gp7-AA8 > JAJPHC01. Next base: position 18,196 of record DATEZA010000246.1, on the reverse strand, counting down.
CGAGCGGCTTGTGGGTGCTGACGTGGAAGTGGTGGATCGGTGTGCTGCATCAATCATTCAATCCCGATTACACGCTCCTCTTCGGCCTCGGCGTGCTGCTGTACCTCTCGACGATCGCCATCCATTACCTGGTGCTGGAGATCGAGGTGTCGCGCGAGGCGGAGGAGGCGGCGCTGCGCTTTCGCGTGCTCGCGCGGGAGGCGGAGCTGCGCGCGTTCAAAGCGCAGGTCGATCCGCACTTTCTGTTCAACAGCCTGAATGCGGTGGCGTCGCTGTGCGGCTCGCGTCCGAATGACGCGCGCGAAATGGCGCAGCACCTCGCCGATTTTTTTCGACTGGTCCTGCGACTCGGCGCGCAGGAACGGATCACACTCGCCGAGGAGATTGATCTGGTGACGAAGTACCTGGCGATCGAGAAGGTGCGGTTCGGCGAGCGATTGAAGATCGTCATCCATGTCGATGACAACGCAGCGCAATGTCTCGTGCCGCCGCTGCTGCTGCAGCCACTGGTGGAAAATGCGGTGCGGCACGGTGTGGCGTCGATGATCGAAGGAGGCACGATCGACATCGAAGTGACACTGCGCGACGGCATGCTGCGCATCCTCATCGACAACCCCGCCGATCCCGACCGCGCCGACGCGCGCGGCGAAGGAATCGGATTGCAGAACGCGCGGGGAAGACTGCACACCGTGTCGGAAGGACGCGCGTCGCTGAAGGCCGCGGAGAACGAGGGACGGTTTCGCGTGAGCATCGAGTTGCCGCGATGAATACGACGCCACCGCTGCTCATTGACCTTCGCCCCGCTTGCGGGGAGAAGGTGGCCCTGAGCGAAGCGAAGGGGCGGATGAGGGCCGTATCTCAATGATCCGCACCATCATCGTCGACGACGAACCCCTCGCCCGCGACCTCCTCCGCGAATTTCTCACTGCCGATGAAGACGTCGAGATCGTCGCCGAATGCGCGAACGGTTTCGAAGCGGTGAAGGCGGTCGCGGAGCATGATCCCGAGCTGCTCCTGCTCGACATCCAGATGCCGAAGCTCGACGGTTTCGAAGTGCTCGAGCTGCTCGATCGCTCGCCGCTCGTCGTGTTCGTCACGGCGCACGATGAGTACGCGCTGCGCGCCTTCGAAGTGCACGCGCTCGACTACCTGCTCAAGCCGTTTTCGCACGACCGCTTCCGCGCCGTGCTCGAGCGCGCGAAGGCGCAGCTCGGCACTGCACGCACGCCCGCGCCGGCGCTCGGATCATCGCTGCGTTCGAAGCCGCTGCAGCGCGTCGTGGTGCGGCTCGACGACGGCACGATCCAGGTCGTGCCCGTAACGCGCATCGACTACATCGAAGCCGACGACGACGCCATCGTCATCCACACCGCCGGCACGAAGCTGCGCAAACAACAACCGATCGGCGACCTCGCGCGCGAGCTCGATCCCGACCGCTTCGTGCGCGTGCATCGATCGGTCCTGCTGAACATCGAGCGCATCGAAAAGATCGAGCTGTACGCGAAGGATTCTCGCGTCGCGATCCTGCGCGACGGCACGCGCGTGCCGGTGAGCCGGAGCGGGTATGCGCGATTGAAAGAGCTGCTCTAACTGGTTCACACCTTGCTCTCTTCATCGCAGGAGGGAGCACATGAACGTACGAACAATCGCAAAAGGCCTCGGCTGGTTCAGCGTGGCCCTCGGCATTGCAGAGCTGGCGGCGCCGCGGCAATTGACGCGCGCGCTCGGCATCGGTGAGCACGACAAGCTCGTGCGCAGCTTCGGCGCGCGCGAGCTCGGACCAGGCATCGCGCTGCTCGCGGCGAACAAGCCCGCGCCGTATTTGTGGGCACGCGTCGCCGGCGACGCGCTCGACCTCGCCGCACTCGCGGGCGCGCTGCGGCGCAGCTCGAAGAAGGTGATGGTCGGCGTTGCGCTGGCGGCGGTGGCGGGGATCGGAGTGGTCGATGCGGTGAGCGCGCGTCGCGCGACGGCGTAGATACGTCCCTCACCCGGCCGTCGGCCACCCTCTCCCCGCAAGCGGGGCGAGGGTCAACGCACTCGCGCAGCGCAAGCCACAATGACCTTCGCCCCGCTTGCGGGGAGAAGGTGCCCTGAGCGCAGCGAAGGGCGGATGAGGGGGTGCTACTTCGCTTTCAACTTCGCCTGAATGCTCGCGGCGATTGCCTGTTTGCGCGCCGCGGGCGTGGTCGTGTCCTTCGCCAGCAGTTCCTCTGCTTTCTTCGCCGCCTCGGCCGCTTTCTCGGTGTTGCCGGCGGCGACGTAGGCGTCGCCGAGGCTGTCGTATGCGTTGGCGGAATCGGGGTGGGCGTCGGCGTTCATCTGCAGGATGCGGATGGCGTCTTCGAAGCGGCGGTTACCCATCAATTGATAGCCGGCGAGGTTGAGTGTCGCCTCGTCGACATTCTTTGCCCCAAGCTTCAGCGCGAGCTCCGTCTTCCCCTCGGCGATCGCGTTCATCACGTCCGCGACCTGCACCGGCGCGGGCACGGCAGCGACATGCGTGATCGTCGCGTGCTCCGCGGTGACCTCGACTGCCGGCGCATTTTTCAGGTTGTGATCGAGGAACGCGAGCGTCAGTTCATGGAAGCGATGGAACGTGTCGCTGACCAGGGCTGCATCGGCGGCGCGCCAGCCGGTCAGCGTCAGCACGAAGTCGAGGGACTGGAAATCGAAGTGATCGAGATTCGGATCTTCGAACACGATCTGCGTGCGATCGGCGAACCGCAATTTCTCCCACATCGATGCGTCCTGTTGCGGCACCCACGTGCGGCGGATCATGTGCAGCACCGGAACGCGCACCGCACCGAGGTCATAGAGCGGCAGCGCGCGCCAATTCGTTGCGGTCTGGTCATTGAAGAGCATTACAGAGTCGAGCGATACCACCGCGTGCACGTCCGAGGTGCGCATGGCCTCGCTCAATGCCCAACGGCCGCCTGCACTGAAGCCGATCGCGCCGATGTTGTGCACGTCTGCATTCGGGATTTCGTGCGCGGCCTGCAGGAGGAAATTCGTGTCGGCGATCTTGTCGGACATGTCGAACGGACTGTCGGGCGGCAGTCCTGCGAATGCGCCGAGCCGCGGCATCTGCATGACGATGTAGCCGTGACTGGCGAGATATTCGGGCGTAATTGCCGCGGGCGCGGCGGAGCCGAGGCTGTAGAGGATTAATGGGAATTGACCGGATGCGGCGGGTGCGCTGCGCTGGGCGAGCGTCTGTAATGCGTCGAGCTTCGCGCGTTGCTCGGTCGTCGCCTGGCGCAGAAGCTGGAATGAGAACAATGCGTTGCGGCCGGCCTGCTTCTGTTCGTCCGTGATTGAGGCCGTCATGCGATCTTCGACCCCGATCTGATCGAGATAATCGCCCATGGTCATGAACGGCGCGTTCGATTCCTTCGCCGGATACCAGACGCTGATGCGCATCGGGCGTGCTCGCTCGATCGTGCGCGGCTTGCCTTCGAGATCGGCCGCCGTCCAGTACGGACGCGTGTAGTCGTATTGGTCGAGCAGCTTGTAGCCGACGGCGTACGGACCCTTTTGCAGATGCCCCCACGTTGCGGGCGTGGCGGCGAAGAGGGGCGCGGCGAGCAGCAGCACGAGAAAGAGGCGGCGCATGAATTCCTCCTATTTGCGAATGGCGCGTGAGCGCTGTGGCTGGAAGCAGATGTCGGAGTCAGGATGCAGATACGTCTCGCGGCGGTCGGCCTCCGACGCGCCGGCGAGCATCGGCGTTTCGTCATAGGCCGTATTGACGAGCGCAATATTCGCGGCCTGTGTGTAATCGACGAACGTACCGCCGTCGATTGGTGCAATGCGCACGGGTGATTCACACGCGCCGTCGAATGATCCAAACGAGATCGTGCGGATTTCGCGATTGCGGTCCGTGCGTATGTGAATGGTGAGCGTCGCCGGGTCATAAACGACGCTCCATTTCGTGTAATCGGGTTGATGTACCGCGTCGAGAATTTCAAACGCGCGACTGACCGCATTCGCGCTCGCCGGCGTCTGACCGATCATCGCGGCCGCGCGCGCAAAGCGCTCCATCGAGCCGATGCCGGACGGCACGGAATGCAGGCCTTTGTAATACGCGAGCGAGTGATCGTATGTATCGTTGGCGAGTACGGGAACGGGCAAGGTGCCGTCCTTGTGGGCGACGAGATTGCCATCGATGAATTCGATCGTCGCGGCGCGGCCGGTGCGATCGGCGACGAGATAGTGCAGACCGAACGTGCCGGCAATGCGCACGTTCGACGATCGCTCAATGACGTCGTCGATCGTTGCGGAATTGTCGAGCTGGTACTGGATCCATTCGAGAATCGTGACGGACGAGCGTTCGTCGGCGGCGGGATATTGCGTGTCGCGGAGAGCCATCAGCGCGATGGCGAGGCCCGCCTCGTTCATCCCGCCGGTGGGAAACTCGCGGCCGTATTGATTGAGCGTGATCGATGCGAAGCGCGAGGTCCATTGCGCGGGGCGGCCGGTGATCGCGGTCTTCATCACGGCGCGCTTGTTGACCATCACCATGCCGGCGCCGGTGTCCCAGTCGTAATTGGCGGCGAGGAGCGCGCGGAGGCAGAAGGTGGTGCAGAGCAGGATCACGCGTGCATGTTCGCGCGCGCGGCGCGCAAGGGATGCACATAAGGAACGAGCGGCGGATTATCGGGAACGAAGGGTCGTGAAATAGGCGCCGTCGGGGTGATCGACGAACGTCAGCTCGATCGGCGAAACTCCGTCGCTGCTGAATCGGAGCAAATGATTCTCGACGCTCCGCTCGCTGAGCATGTTGACGCCGGCGTCTGTGATCCTTGGCTTCAATGCGGCGATCACAGCGGGTGCCGCGAATTGCAATGCATCGCGATCGTGCATGACTCGATCGAGTAGTTCATCGAAGCGGCGCAGGACCGGCTGAACATCGGTCGCGCCGAGGTCGCGGACGCCGTCGGGCGTGATGGCGATCTTCCAGATCATCTCCGGCTCGATGCACTGGCCGCAGCTGTAGAACGATTTGAATTCGCCCTTCGTGTGGATGGTGAGCAGATCGGGCGTCAGCACATCCGCGCCGGTCTCGAACGAGACGAGATAGGACTTGATGAACAGCGGCACCGCTTCGCGCCCGTTCCACTCCCACACACTGATCTGTTGCGCGTAGGTGCCGCCCATGTCGGGGGTCGAGGTCGCGGGCACGACGAAGCGCGGATTGCCATTGCGATTCGGACGCGCGGGGGCGACTGTGCCGACGAGCGCGCCATCGCCATAGCCGTAGTCGACCCAGACCCATTTGCCGATGTCGTCGCGTTTCGCGTAATGCGCGCGGCCGAGCGTCTTGATGTCCCATAAGACGCGCTCGCCATTGACGACAAAAAACGTTCCGCTGCGCGGATAGGACGCGGAAACGACATACAGGCCGTCGCGTAATTGCACCGCCTTCGTCGTGAGCAACGTCGGATCGAGCTCCTTGACGGCGCGAGCGAGGTCCTTCGGATGCTCCTTCAACTGCGCGTTCGTCCAGCGCGTGAGCAGCGGCCACGCGCGATTGAGCGCCGCTTCATCGGGATGGTCCTTCAGCAGGCCGGGACGCAGCGGTTGATACTCGGCGCGGATCTGCACGCGCTCATCGGGGCGATGACACGCGAGGAGCAGCAGCGCGATCAAACATCCAAGCCGGTGAGCTCGCGAATGCGTCCGCGATACCGGCGGCTCATCGTCAATTTCGTTCCGTCGCGCAGTACTACGAATACCGAGCCTCCGAAGCCCTTGTGCATCTCCAGTATGCGCTTGACGTTGACGATCGTTGCGCGATGGATGCGGAGGAACTTGCGCGTATCGAGGCGCTCTTCGATATCGCCGATCGACTCGCGCACGAGATGCGACGCGCCCGCCGTGTGCAGCCGCACGTACTTCCCTTCCGCTTCGATCCAGTCGACGTCGGGCACCGGCACGAGGAACGTGCGGTCGCGGTTCTTGACCACGAAATGGTCGAGCGACGACTTCGGCTTCACGATGCGCTCGAGCAGCCGGATGATGCGCGCTTCCGATTCGCTCGCGTCGTCGTTGAGCTGGCGTTTCGCGCGGCGCAAGGCGTCGTGAAAGCGGCGGCGGTCGAACGGCTTCATCACGTAATCGACCGCTTCGACCTCGAACGCGCGCACCGCGTACTCGTCGTGCGCGGTGATGAAGACGACCATCGGCAATCGTTCGCTGCGCAACCGCTGCAGCACTTCGAAGCCGTTCGCGCCGGGCATCTCGATGTCGAGCAGGAGCAGATCCGGCTTTTGCTTGCGCACCGCCGCGAGCGCCTCGGTGCCGTTCGCGCACTCGCCGACGATCTCGATCTCGTCGTCATCTTCCAGCAGCGTGCGCACTTTCTGCCGCGCCAGGCGCTCGTCGTCGACGATCAATGTGCGAATGCGCTTCATCACGCGTTCCGGGCGGTGTGAAACGGGATCACCATCTCGACCACGAAGCCGCCCGCCGGCGAGGAGCCGAAGGTGAAGCGCTGCTCTGTTCCGTAAAGCTGCTCGAGCCGCTTGCGCGTGTTCGCGAGGCCGATCCGTTCGCGCGGCTGTTCGCTGCACGCGACGCCGTCGTCGGCGACGGAGATGTGCAGCGTGCCGTTGTTGCGGCGCGCGCGGATGGCGATCGAGCCGCCGTTCGGACGCGGCGCGATGCCGTGATGGATCGCGTTCTCGATCAGCGGCTGCAACGCGAGCGTCGGCACGCGCGCCTCGCCGGCATCGTGGTCGATGTCGACGCTCACCGTCAGCCGGTCTTCGAAGCGGATCTTCTCGATCTCGAGATAGCGCCGCACGAACTCCAGCTCTTCGTCGAGCGTCACTTCCTGATCGAGATCGCGGTCGAGCGTGAGGCGGAGGAAATCGCTGAGGCGCGCGAGCATTGCGTCGGCGGCGTCGACATCGCTGTACATCAGCGACGAGATCGAATTGAGCGTGTTGAAGAGGAAGTGCGGTTTGAGCTGCATCTTCAACGCCTGGAGCTGCGCGCGGGAGAGCTCGGCCGCGAGGTGTGCGCCGCGAAGCTCGCGGTCGCGGTACTTCACGTAGTAATCGAACGCGAGGTAGGCGAAGAGGATCAGCCAGTAGGTCGGCAGGCTCGATTGCGCGTTGGCCAGGAACGAGTAGCCGATCTTGCGGAAGAAGTTCAGCATCGGGCGAAGGCCGAGGAGGGAGACGATCGCTTCGCCGAGGAAGATCTGGATGACGGTGAGGATGATGCTGGCGAGGAGATGGGTGAGGACGGCGACGGTCCAGCGTCCGCTTTCGAATCGGAAGCGGCGCGCCACCCAGATGACGAGCGGCGTCATGGCCGTCCAGATGTAGTAGTAGGCGAGATTGACGCCGAACGCGTGGCGCCAGGTGAGCTGCGGCATCACCGCGGGGTTGAAGTGCGCCTGCAGCGCGAAGTAGATGCCGGTCAGCGTGCCGGCGATGAAGACGAACAGCGCGATGCGCGTACGGCTCACGAGGTCATCATAGAGGATGGGTTGGGGGGCGGATTGCCGGTGGATCGCTGTAAATGCCAGTGATCGCGCGCGTTTCGCCGCTCGTTCCGCGATTGCGACCGCTTGTGACATTGGAGGGCGGCGGCAAGCCGCCGCACTCCGTGAGGGACTTCGGCCTTGCTTTGCGCGATCCTTAGTAAAGGAGAGGTCCATGCGAAGCATCCTCATCGGCTGTCTGGTTGCAGTCTCCATTGCCCCTGTCTCGAACGCCGCGCGCCGGCGCGCAACGGCGCCGCCGTCCGCGCAGCAGCCGTCCGGCAATTGCCACACCTTCGGACTGGTCGCCGCCGGTACGCAGGCGAGTTATCTGACCACCACGTCGAACGGCAACGTCACGTTCACGATCACGTGGATCTCCGATACGCCGACGCAGACGAAAACGACGCAGCATGTCGTCACGCCGCAGGCGACGACCGACGTCGAGACGACACTCGACGGCGTGGTCTCCGGCAATCTCCGCGGCCTCAAACACCTCTACACGAAATCGACGACCGCCGTCCCCTTCCTCGGCAACACGATCGTGGAAGTGGACATCGACTTCGTCCCGGCGCTGATCGCCGGACCGTCCGCGGGCTGGTGCACGAACGAGACGTGGAGCGTTCCCGCGACGACGGAGACGATCGTGTCGAAGTCGCTCGCCGGTCAGCAGAGCAGCATCGTCACGACGATCGCGTCCGCGGGACAGGTCCTCGCGGTCGGTGAATCGGTGACGGTGCCGGCCGGCACGTTTCAGACCGTGAAGTACAAGAGCAGCATCGTCTCCGGCAATTCGGTACAGCCGGCGATCACGTGGACCGACATGAGCCGCAGCATCGTGGTGAAGCAGGACACGCTCGACTCGGCGGGGAACGTCACGACATCGACGCAACTGACTTCAGTGCAGCCATGAGAATCCCGGTCGGGACTCCGATTAGCTCGCCGTTATCACGACCGTGTGGCGCCGCCGACTCGGCGGCGGATGACGCCGGCGGGTCGCCGGCGCCACACATAACCACAAGCTCGAGCTCGGGAAGCTAGATCCACGGCTCGTCGCCCGACGGGCCGTAGATCGCCGGCACTTTCGCGTCCGCCATCCGCAGATAAATCGAGAACTGGCCGCGGTGGTGGATCTGGTCGGAGAGCAGGAACCAGAGCCAGGCGATGCGCGGCGTCTGGCCCATGGTCTTCGGGCCGGTCATGAACGTTACCTTCTGATTCAGATCGTCCTCGGATGCGGCAGCGATGATGTCGCGAAAGTGCTGCGCACCGTGTTCGATCGCGTCGAGCACTCCGTCCCACGACTCGGGCGGCTGCGGCGGCTTGCCGGAAAGTCCTTTCTTCGCGATCTCGTCATTCCACACGCGCTCGCCGAGGTAGGACTCGAGCGCGAAGACGAAGGCGAGCTCGCGGGCGGTTCGCAGTTTCGGATGCGGACGCATGTCCGCTTTGTCCGCCGGATAGTTGCGCAGCACGCGCATGGTCGAGGCGTGCTCGCGGTCGTAGGCTTCGAGGAACTGCTCCTTCATGACGGTACCTCCACACGTGACGCAGCGCGTCGACGCAAGAGGCTTGCCGCCATGATGCCGCCGAGGAATCCGAAGAAGTGCGCGCTCCACGAGATGCCGGCGCGCGGCATCGCGGAGGAGAACAGCATCGCGCCGTAGAGCGCACCGACGATGATCGTGATCAGCATCGACCAGAGCCGGCGATCGAACACGGGTCGCGCGAGCAGGTAGCCGACGTAGCCGAAGATGACGCCGCTCGCGCCGATGTGATTCGCCGACTCGCCGAAGAGCCACGTCCCCGCGCCGCCGATGAGCGCGCAGATCAGCGTGACGAAGACGAATTCGCCGGCGCCGCCGATCAGCACGAGCGCGCCGAGGACGAGCAGCGGGACGGTGTTGGCGATGAGATGCGGCCAGTTGGCGTGGATGAATGGCGCGGTGAGGATGCCCGACGGATGCGCGGTGCTGCGCGGAATCACGCCGACGCCGGCGATGGAGGTGCCGTCGGCGCGGAAGGTGTCGGCCGCGCGCACGAGCCACATGCTGCCGACGAAGAGCAGAAGGACGAGCGCGCGCTGAGCCATGACCGCGATTGTAGAGGAGTGCTGCCGCACTCCTTTATACTCGCGCTCATGCTGCTGCTGCTGATCCTGGCCGTGATGACCGCGATGGCGTTGCCGATCGCGATCGTCGCGTATGCGGATCCGGTCGTGGGCGTTGCGCACGCCACCTGCGGCTTGCGGCCTGCTGTCCGCTATCTGCTGTTTGCTGTCCAGCAGCGGCCGCGTCCTCCGACGGCGTCGTAGCTCCTCCTTTCCTTCCAGCCACACCTACGGAGGAACACTCATGCTGTCATTCAAGACACTCGCGTTGTGTCTCACGCTCGAGCTCGGCCTGCTCTGCGGCGTTCCGATTCGCCCGGCCGACATCGAGGCCGCGCTCAAGCTCAATCAGAACGCCGCGGTCATGGTCAGTGAGGAGGCAACGCCGGAGCTCCCGGGGTTGCCGTTGCCGGATTGGCCGGAGTAGCCGGCGCGCCGGGCACGGCGAACGGGACGTAGTTCACGTACGCGGGTCCCATCCCCGCGCGCCAGTGCAGGTTGATCGTGCCGACGTAGCGATGGACGAACTTCGCGGGGCCGAGCTGGCCGTCGAACGTGTTCTTCGTCCAGTCGGCCGACAGCTGCAGCGCGATGATCGAGCCCGCCCATTGCGGCGCGAATGTCACCAGGCCCTGGTACTGCTCCGTTGTCGTCTTCGACGGATACAAATCATTCTTCGACGTGCTGTAGCTCACGCGCGGCTGCAGCGAGATCCAGAGTTTCGGGATGTTGAACGCCGGCTGCACCGACGCGAGCGTCTGATCGGTCGTGCCGACGATGAAGCTCCCTTCGCTGCGCGTGCTCGAGAGCACTCCGCCGAGGTTGAAGTACGTGTTGAAGAAGCCGTTGCCGGTGACCGTGGCGGAGGTGATCGTCTGATCGTTCAGATTGAACACGCGATCGCGCATCAATTGACGCGTCAATGTCTGCGAGAAACTCAAGCGGCCGAAAAATTCGGCGAGCGTCGCCGTGCCGCCGCTCTGTTCGCGATCCGATTTCGGCAGGAAGACCTCGGGCTTTTCGTCGCCCTTGTCCTGCGTGAGATTGCCCGTCAGCGCGAGCGAAACGTGCTGGCCGAACATCGTCGTGTACGACACGAGTCCGCCCGTCTCGCGCGTCCGCGGCACGAGCAGGCCGGACGTCGTTCCGTCCTGCAGATGACGCAGTTGAACCGTCACTGCGGATGTGCCGAAGTACTTCGCCAGCGTGAGATCGGCGCCGGTGCGGTCGGGCACGCCGCCCGGCGTGAAGCCGCGGTTCGCCGGATTGATGAAGCTCGCTTCCGTGCGGCGCAGATTGAACGCCCAGCTGACCGTGCCGCGCATTCCGTTGAGACCGAGGCGATATGCGTTGCCCTTCTGCCGCTCCTCGAAATCGTTGAAGTTCGGTTTGAAGTCGCCGTGCGCGCCTTCGAAGATCGCGTTGAGCGTCGCGCCGATCGTGAAGCGCGCGAAGATGCCGAGGGCGTTCCCTTCGCCGCCGGCGGAGGTGAAGCCGGGCGCGTCGTCGGTGCGGAGCGCGAGCACGCGGAAATCCCAGCGCTGATTGAACGGGATCTGGAACGCGGCCGCTTTGATTTTCTGCTCGGGACCGAAGAGTCCGGAGACCACACCGGCGGAGCGCGACGTGAACGTCTGGTAGTACGACGCCGTGCCGCCCGGCACCACGACCTTCGCCTGGATGCCGCCGCGCGGCAGGCCGGCGGTGAGGAGCTGCGCCTGATCGAAGAAGTCGGGACCGGCGAAGCCGATGCGCACCGCTTCGCTCGCCGCGGTGCCCTGATGCGCGCCGGCGTCGGTCAGCCAGTTGCGCGATTCCTGCGTCGTGGAGTCGGTGTCGAAATCGTGTTTGAGCGCGAGATCGCCCGTCGCCTTGTTCGTGACGGTGAGGCTCTTCGAGTTGAGATCGGTCAGCGCGGAGAGCTGCGCGTGCGCTTCGTTCGTCGCATCGCGCACGAGCGTGATGGTGCCGACCGGCGCGATGACCCAATCGCCACGCGACGTTTCGGCGGGCACCGGCGCTTCGGCCGCGGCCGCCTCTCCAACATTGAACGTCCAGCGATTGATGTTGCCCGCGACCGACAACGCCACGCTGTGCGGTCCCGGCGCGAGTGCGATGAGCGAGTCGTACGTGACGGAGGTCGGCGTGACCGTCGCGAGGGCGGTGAGGTCGGTGTTGTCGACGAGCAGGATGACCTGATCGGGTTTGACTGCACCTTTCCATTGCGCGGTGATGCGCGGCTGCGGATTCTGGATCGTCGAGCCGTCGGCCGGGTCGACGGCACCGAATTCGACGGTGACCACATCTTGTGCGAGGTGAATGTAGGGCAAGCTCTCAGCTTGCCTGGACAAGCTGAGAGCTTGTCCTACACCAGCACGCGCGAGCGGAGAGGATGACGACGTGCCGAGGATCGCGCCGTTCGGGGCGAGGGCACTCACACGCACCGATGTGCCGGACGGAATCGTGCCGGGCGCGACGTACTCCGTGCGCGAGGTCAGCGCGGCGAAGATCGTGTTGCCGTTCGCATCGAGGAACTCGACGCGATAGAGCAGCCCCGCGACCGCACTGTTCCAGCGGATCGTGCGATTGGTGATCGGCAGCAGCGTGATGTCCGCGTGCTCCGGCAGGATCGCGAAGCGCCGCCATTCCGTCGCTTCGAGATCGACATCGGCCGCGCAGCGCGGACGGACGCGCCAGCGATGGATGCCCGGCCCGATCGACGCGAGGTCGTCCTTCGTCGGACGCCACTGCGCGTCGTTCACGCGGAACGTCATCGGCGGCGTGTGCTCGATCTCGACGTCGAATCCCGTGCAGTTCGGCACGAGCGACCAGCGGAAGAGCTGATCGCGCGGCACGACCGCACCATCGCGCGGCGCGAGCAGCGTCAGCCTCGACACCCGATCGATCGCATCGATCACTTCAATCACCGGCGACACCGCATGCCTCGGCGTCTCGATCACCATCCCGATGGTGTGCGTGCCGGCGAACGACACCGGCACCGGCACGTTCGCGCGCACCTCGACCGGCATCCCGCCCGCGGCGTTCACGACAAAGCGATCGAACGGCGCGCCGTCGAACAGCCAGCTGCCGATGATCGTGCCGGTGCCGGTGGTCGCGAGGAGGCCGCGCGGATAGAGCGATTCCGTCGGCGCGATGAGCGTTCCCTTCGGCGGATAGACGATCGCCGCGGCCGTGACGTCGAGCGGGGCGGCGATGGAGCTCGTCGGATAGACGAGCAGCACGACCGGAATCTCGGACGTGCCGCCGTCCGGATTGGTGACCGTGATGTTGCGCGGTCCCGGCGTCGCGCCGCTGTGCACGAAGAGCGTGAGATCGGCGAGCTGCGAGGTGTGCACGACGCTCTCGCCGACCGTCACGTCGGTGCCGTCGATGTGGAACACCGCGCCGGGTTGGATGGCCTGACCGGCGAGGTGCACGACGACGCCGTTCGCACCGGCGACGACCGCAGACGGCGCGACCGCGGTGAGAATCGGCCGCTGCGGCCGCACCGTGATGAGCACACTCGCCTGATGCGTGAGGTCGCCGGAAGTGCCGGTGAAGATGGCGAGCTTCGGCGACTGCGCGACGAGCGAGCGCACGATCACTTTCTGCGATTGTCCCGGCAGCAACGTGAATGTCGATGGCGTGTACGTGCCGGGACCGACCGGCGCGGTGACGGTGATCGGCGCGTTGAAGCCGTTGATGCCGGCCGCGCTGATCGTGATCTCGGCGCCTGCGTCGCCGGCGAAGATCGCGAGCGAGGGCGGCGTCGCGGTGAGCGTGAAGTCAGGGCGTTGCGTGATGGTGAGCGTGAGCGTCGCCTCGCGCGTCGTGCCGCCGCTGCGGCCGGTGAAGGTGCCGGTGCGAAGACCGGGCGCGGTACCCGGCAGAATCGTGAGCGCCACGTTCTGCGACGAGCCGGGATTCACGACGAACGTCGATGGATTGAACGTCACGCCCGGAATCACCGGCGCGGTGATGCTGACCGGCGCGCCGAAACCGTTGATCGAGGTGACGCCGACGGCCACCGTCGCACTTCCGCCATCGGGGAGACTCAGTGCATCCGGCGTGACGGTGATCCTGAAGTCGGGAGTTGCGGCAATCAGCAACAGCACCGTTGCGGTCTTCGGCGTCCCGCCCGCGGTGCTGCCGGTGAACGTCACGTTGATCGCGCCCGTCGGCAGCTGGCCGACTCCGATCGTCACCTGCTGTCCCGCGCCGTTCGCGTTTACGGTGAAGGTCTGCGGCGTGAACGTCAGTCCCGGGATCGTGGGCGCGGTGACGGTGACCGGTCCGGTGAATCCCGACGGCGAGGTCGCGCCGACGGTCACGATCGCGTTCGTCCCCGCGAGCACGATCTGCTGCGGCGGTGTCGCGGTGAGCTCGAAGTCCTGCACGATCAGCGTGAACGGCGCGGTGTGTGTGCCCGGAACGTTCGGCGAGATGCCGCTGAACTGCAGCGTGCGCGGTCCCGGCTGCGCGTTCGGCGCGACGTCGATGGTGACGGTTTGCGAGCCGCCGGCGATCAGATCGAAGGTCGCGGGCGAGAACGTGATATCGGGCGTCGACGGCGACGCGATCGTCACCGTGCCGTTGAAGCCGTTGACCGGCGTGATCGTGACGACGACCGACGTGCCGCCGCCCGGCGACGCCGCCGCCGTATTCGGATTCACATGGATGACGAAGTCCGCCGACGCCTTCACCGTCACCTGCACCACCGCGGTTTTCGTCTGCCCCGGCGTGCTGTACGTGAGCGTGATCGGATACGTGCCGGGCGGCACCGACGCCGCGGCCTGAATCGACATCGAGCCGGGGTTGTACGGCGAACCGACCGTGATCGACGGCGGCGTGATCGTCATTCCCGGCGGCTCGCCGCTCGCCGTCACGCTCACGGTTTTGTTGAAGCATGGATTCGGCGTGACGGTGGGGGCGATCGATTGCGCGGCGCCGCCCGCGGTCAGCGTGAGCGTTGATGGAGTGACGCCCTGCGTGAAGTCGGGATTCACGACGTTGATCAGCAGCGACACGTTCTTGTTGATGTTCGCCACCGGATCGCTGACGTTCGCGATCACGATCTGCGAGCCGGCCGCGGCGCCGTTTGCGCCGATCGCGAACGGGATGTTTTGCGGCGGCGGGACATTGACCGACAACGGTCCCGGCGGATTGATGGTGATGCCGGGCGGCACGGACGTGAAGGTGATCTGCGGCGTGCCGCTGTAGCCGTTGACCGGCACGAGGGAGAGGATGTCGTCAGTGGTCGAGCCGCCGTTGCACAACTGGATCGACGGCTTCGCCCAGCTCGCGTTGAGATCGGGCGGCGGCACGATCACGGTGAACGGAAAGACCTGCGGCGTCGGGAAGCCGGAGCTCGCGGCGATGAGCGAGCCGTTGTACGTGCCGGGCGATGCGCCGGCGCCGAGGGTGAAGGTGAAGACGATCGGCGCGTAGTTCGAGGCGAGGGTCGTGGTCTTCGGGCCGTCGTTCTGGATGAACGCGGGAAAGTTGGCGAAGGAGTAGGTGATGCTCGGGTCGGCGAAGCCGGGATCGGCGTTGGTGAAAACGGTGACCTGCTTCTGATCGCCGACGAACGAAAGCGTGACGGGATTCGGCGAGGCGGCCGGGTGAATGGTCTGCGGCGCGTTCGGGATGATGGTGCGGAGACGAGTCGCGGCCGAGGCAGAACACGCGATGAGAAAAAAGAGGACGAAAATTCGCGTTGGGAACACGCGCATCACCACTCCTTTCGCAGACTCCGCGCAAGCAAGCTTGCGCAATCCGAGGGCGGCAGCAAGCTGCCGCACTCCAGCGATCTCAGCTTAAAGAAAATCGGCCAATTCGTCGCGCCGGAGTTACCTTGTGATTCTGCTCACGGCTGATGATCATCGCACGACCCTAGCTTGTTAGGTCGCTCACAACCCGGAGGTCGAATGAAGCGATTCACCGTTTTCATCTTTGCCGCGCTGGTCACGCTCCCGCTCCTCGGCGCCGCAGACATCTTCCTGAAGTTCGACACGATCCCCGGCGATGCCACCCAGCCCGGCCACGCCGGCTGGTTCGAGATCTCGAGCTTCAGCTGGGGCGCTTCACAACCGGGAGCGCAGGCGTGCGCCACGACGCACACGCTCGCCTTCACGCGCAAAGGACCTGTCTCCGAACGGCTCACGCAGCTTTGCAAACAGCACGCGCAGATGCCGTCGATGACCGTCGACAGCGGCGGCGAGCGTCATCTGCTGCAGAACGTGGCGTTCGCGCAGTGCACGTCGGAAGCGGCCGGCGGCGGCAACGCATTCGAGTCGTACACGCTGAACTTCGGCCGCTGCGCGACGCACGCAAACGCCGCGATGAACAACATCGGCGTGAAGGGCATCGGAGCGGCCGACATCAAGATGAACGCGCCGAACGCGATCCTCATCGGACTCTCTCCGCGGCCGGAAGCAGCGGCGCTGCTCGCGCTCAACTTCATGGGACCGAATGCGGCGAAGCTCACGCGCAGGCAGGCCGCGGGGAATCCGAGCGCGCTCGATGAGCTGGCGCGCTCGCATCAGAAGATCCCGACGTTCTCCATCACGCTCAACAACGGCCAGAAATGGACCTTCACCGATGTGATGGTGAGCAGCTTCACTGGCGGCGTTCATCCCGGCGCCGCATCGTTCTCGCTCAATTTTTCGAACGTCCAGGGCCCGCTCACCGGATACCAGGACATCAGTTACAAGGAGTGAATCGATGAGGATCAAAGTCATCGTTGCCTGCTCTGTTTTCCTGCTCTCCGCGCTGCCGCTCTTCGCGCCGATCTACATGAAGCTCGACACGATTCCGGGCGAATCGCACGACGCAGCGCATCCGGGCTGGATCGACATCGAGAGCTTCAGCTGGGGCGCGACACCGACCGCCTCGGCGCACACCGCAGGCGGAAGCTGCTCGCTGCACGACATCGTGATCACGAAGAAGATGGACAAAGCATCGCCCGCGCTCGCGCAGGCCGCGCTGACCGGTCAGCCGATTCCGAACCTCACGCTCGAGGTCAACGGCGAGCGGCACATGCTGCAGAACGTGCAGATCAAGTCGGTGCGGAACATCGGCGGCGTCGGCGGCGCAAATGCATCTCCGATGCAGCAGCTCGAGCTCAATTTCGCCAGGTGCGCGACGCATGAGACGGGCGCCGGCATGCTGCCGATGAAGAAGGCGACGCAGTACATCAAGATGAGCTCGAACGCGTTCCTCACGCTGACCGGCCGCGGCAACGGCGATCCGGTCTCGCTGCAGGACTTCCACTTCAACGGACCGAATCAGGCCGTGCTCACGGTGCGCGGCGGAGATGGCGGCACGAACGCGATTCTGATCGGACTGCTGCGCGCATCGCAGGCACATCAGAAGCTCGGGACGCTGTCGGTCAAAGCGAAGAAGCCAGGCACCGAGGAGTACATGACGTGGACGATGTCTGACGTGCTGATCTCGAGCTATCAGAGCGGCGGCGCAGGCTCAGGCTTCGATCAGGTCACGCTCAACTTCGGACATCTCGACGGTGCGATGGCGCCGTTCCACGACGTTTACATCAAGTGAGCGCACCGGCCGCGTTCATCGCGTCCTTCTGCATGCTCGTCATCGAGCTCGTCGCGGCGCGCATCATGGCGCCGCACGTCGGGGTCTCGCTCTACACGTGGACGAGCATCATCGGCGTGATCCTGGCCGGGATCTCCATCGGCGCATTCGCGGGCGGCATCGTCGCAGACCGCCGCCCGCGAGCGTCGACGCTCGGCTGGCTCTTCTTCGTCTCCGGCGTCAGCGCGCTCTTCATCGCGCCGCTTGCGGATTTCATCGGCGGCTCCGAAGCGGTGCAGCACTTTGCGCCGACACTCGTCACGCGCGTCCTCGTCATCGCGCTCTCCGTCTTCTTCCTCCCCGCCTTCCTCCTCGGCATGATCTCGCCGGTCACGGTGAAGCTCGCGCTGGCGAACCTCGAGCAGAGCGGCGGCACGGTCGGACGGATCTACGCGTTCTCGACGCTCGGCTCGATCGTCGGCACGTTCGCCACGGGATTCGTGCTCATCGCCTGGCTCGGCACACGCACGATCCTCCTCGGCGTCGCGCTCACATTGCTCCTGTCCGCGATCGCGTTCAGCGGCTCGTTGCGACGAAAGCCGGTGCTCGTCGCACTACTCGCACTCGGCGGCGCGTGCGGCTTCGCCGGACCGAATCACCTGCTCGACGTCTATCGCCAGCGCATGAATCCGATCACGTTCGGCGAGTATTACTTCGCCGAGTCGGAGTACTACACGATCCGATTGCGCCAGGCGGAGCGCGAGAACCACACGTTCGTCGAAGTGCTCGTGCTCGATCACCTCGTGCACTCGTTCAACGACCTGCGCGATCCGGGCTACCTGCACTACGGCTACCTGCGCATCTTCGACGACGTCATTCGCTACAAACTGCGCGAGAAGCCCGCGCCTCGACTGCTCTTCCTCGGCGGCGGCGGTTACACGTTGCCGCGATACATCGAGGCGTCGTGCCCGACGTGCGCGATCGACGTGGTGGAGATCGACCCTGCCGTTACGCGCGTGGCAAACGAATACCTCGGCGTGAATCCGCGCGGA
>DATEZA010000245.1:0-23542 GCA_035255945.1 Thermoanaerobaculia bacterium | reverse complement strand
AAAGTCCAGACACCCGGCAGCAGACCATCGAACCCCGCCCGCCCTCCTTCGTCCGTGACCCGGCCGAGCAACAACGACTGCACTTCCGCGTGCCCCTGCTGCTGAAGCGTGGCGTAGACCGATGCATGCTCGATCGGCCGCTCGCCGACCCGCACGTAGGCAATCGCGTGGGCTTCCGGAACCTTGATCTCCACCGGCCGTTCCGGAGTGGAGAAATCGATCTCGCCGACCGGGAGCTCGCCGCTCTGCGTCCCCTCTGTCCGATAAAGCCGCGCCACTTCGACCTGATACACGCCGCCTACGGGCAACACGGCGTGAAAGACGCCGTTGTCATTCGAGTTGAAGTAGAGCCGCTGTGCACCGGTGCCGGCCGCATTCACGATATCGGCACGCGACGAGACCGGCTTTCCGTTCGCCGTCACATGACATTCGAAAACGAGCGGCTTGACGTTTGCGATAAAGCGCCGGCTGTCACCGCTCTTCAGCTCGATGTCTTCGCTTTCGATCGACGTCGCCGTGCCGGCGACCTTGATGTCGGTCAGCACGCGCCACGTGCCGGGACGCAGTCCGGCGAACCGCGAGAGGCCCGATTCATCCGGCTGCAGCGCGTGGTCGTCCGATGATTCGTGCAGTGCATCGACCGAACGAAGCCGCACGTTGAGAATGCTCACCGCCGGGAATCGCGACTTGAACTGCGGATCGATGCGCGGTTCGACCACCAGCTCCGCCGGTTTCGGAATCGCCAGCGGATCGACGACCGCATGTCCGTGCGGCTCGAGGCGCACCTCGGCGGGCAGCGACGCTTCGCCGCTTCCGGTGAGCGCGAGGAAGCGAATGTCGCGAAAGATCGGAAGGGCGGTGAAATGCGCCCAGCCGTCGTCGCCGGTCGTCGTTTCGCCGACCACGACCGACGCGCCTCGATACTCATCGCTGCGCATCACCGCACGCACGGTCGCGCCGGCGACGATACCGGCGCCCAGATCGCGAACGACGCGAACATCGGCAGCCGCGGATGAACGCAACACGAACGTGCCGAGGGATTGCTCGCCGCCGTCGAGGCGCTTCTCGATCACGATCGGCTCGAACGGATCGATGAACAGCGTGAGGCTGTGACATGCGGCAGGCGCGATGAAACGAACGTTGGCGCCGGCCTGAATCTCCGCCGGCACCGTGACCCGATTCACCTTGCCGCAATCGCGCAGCACCACGCGTCCGCTTTGCGGGAACGCGAGCTCCTTCTCGGCCGAATGCACGACGAGTTTCGCATCGGCGCGTGGATGCACGATGCCGCGCAGCGGCTGTCCGTTTTTGTCGGGCTGCGCCAGATCGGGGAACGCCGGAATGACGGTCGTCGCCGTGACGGCGAAGAACGGCGCGGCGATCGATTCATTCTTCAGATGCAGCACGACGCCGCCGCTCGTTTCTTCGGCGGCCACATCGACGCGCTTCCGCGCCCCCTGCGCATCCGCGCCGTAGCCTTCGATCACGTCGCCCAGATCCTTGCGATGCGCGCCGGAGATGAACAACGCCGCGGCGCTTGACGACGCGGTGCGCGCGGGCGGCAGCGTGACGTTCAACTCCTGCGCGCCGGCACCGAGCGTCACCTCTCCGATCTTCAACGCGCGCGGCATGAAGAATTTCGGATCGGGATACTTCGCGTACATCGTGTATTTGCCCGCCTGCAGCGATTCCCATTTCGTCTCCGCCGACGTGGCGAATCGCGCCCAGACCTGGCGCTGCCAGTCGGACGGCACACCCGATCCGGCATCACCGTCGCGCTGCATGGTGATGACGAGATCGCGGTCCGCCCGGTCGGCTTTGACGCGCAGCGCCGCGCCTTTTTTCAGCACGACATCGAGCGCCGCCGCATCCTGCGCCTTGTACGTGCGCCACTCCGCACCGTATCCCGTCGCCTCGAACAACAGCGGCACCGTCCCCTGCGGCAGCGGAAGCGACCATGCACCGCTCGCATCGGTGATCGTCGACGAGTCCGATCCGCCGAGTGTGCGCACGGCCAGCTCGCTCAACGTGCCGAGGGGCGGCGCGACGGCGGAGGTAAGCGTCGAGACACGAACGCCGGCGATCGGATTGCCATGTTCGTCATTGACATTGCCACTGACGCGGGTCAGCGGCGGCAACTCGATGCTGATCGAGGCCGGCTCCTTTTCGAGGACCGTCAGCAGCTGCGATCCGATCGCGAATCCTTTCGCGCCGGCCACGACCGTGTACGTGCCGGGAACGACACGGCCGGTCATCACGCCGCTCTCCACGACTGATTCGAGCAGCGGACGGCTGAACGGACGCCACGCGGGAACGAGTGAAACGTACGCGCCGCCGGCGATGCCGCCGGATGGGTTCCGCACGTAGACGATGACCGGGACGGTGCTGTTCTCGGCGAATGCCGGAAATACGAACAGCAGGACTGCAAGAGCAACCAGAACGAGCTTTTTCATGATTTGCCCGTATTGGATGCGCAGGTTCGGCCGATATTACCGGCCGATCGCCCTGCTATACTCGACGGCAGGCGCCCGATGAAGGAAAAGCGTGAGATCTATCGCTTCCTCCATGTCACACCGCGCCGCATCTTCGAACAACTCGACCAGTACGTCATCGGCCAGAAGCACGCGAAAGAAGTTCTGGCCATCGCCGCGTACAACCACCTCAAGCGCATCGAATACCTGAAATTCGGCGGCGAGGTCTCGATCCGCAAGTCGAACATCCTGATGATGGGGTCGTCCGGCTCGGGCAAAACGTACCTCGCGCGCACGCTGGCGAAAATCCTCGATGTCCCGTTCGCGTACAACGACGCGACCGCATTCACCGAAGCGGGCTACTACGGCGAAGACGTCGAAGTGGCGATCGGGCGGCTGCTCTATGCGACGAATCAGAACGTCAGCTCCGCGGAGAACGGCATCGTCTTCATCGACGAGATCGACAAGATCGCGCGGCGCTCCGGTGGCGCACGCACCGGAGCAGGCACGCGTGACATCGGCGGCGAAGGAGTGCAACAGGCGCTGCTGAAGCTCCTCGAGGGCGAAAAAATCTTCGTTCCGCTCAACGTCACCTCGCACTGGAACAAGTACGACTATGTCGAGATCGACATCTCGAACATCCTCTTCATCTGCGCCGGCTCGTTCTCCGACATGGACGAAGAGCCGGACGGAAAATCGATCGGGTTCTTCAACGACGGTCCGGCCGCACCGCGCGAAGCATCGACCGATGGCCTCGTCAAATACGGCTTCCTCCCCGAGCTCCTCGGACGCCTCCCCGTCCGCGTGCAGCTCGACGAGCTCACCGCCGAGGACCTGGTCTCGATCCTCACCCAGCCGCGCGAGGCGATGATCCCCGAGTACCAGCGGCTCTGCGCACTCGATCAGATCCAGCTCGATTTCTCACACGACGCATTGCTGGAGATCGCGAACGCTGCGCTGCGTCAGAGGCTGGGCGCGCGTGCACTGCGCGCGATCCTCGAAAAAGTTCTGCACCCGATCCTGTTCGTCGCGCCGGAGCGCGCGGGCGAGCGGATCATCATCGAGCCGCGGGACGTGCACCGGGCATTGATCGCCATCACATGAAAGCGATCGGCATCTCCGCGAAACACTCATCACCCGAGGCGCTGGCGTACGCCGCGCAGGTGGCCGATGACCTGCGCAAGCGCGGCCTGACCATCTGCTTCGACGAGCGCACCGCCGGCGCGCTCGGCGATCTGCATCCGTGTTTCTCCAAGACGAACATCGGTCAACATGTTGACCTCCTCGTCACGTTCGGCGGCGACGGCACGCTCCTCGCCATCGCCCGGCACGCTCCCGCCAACGTCCCGATCCTCGGCGTGAACATGGGCACGCTCGGCTTTCTCACCGAGATCCGCGTCGAGGAGTTTCCGCTGGTGCTCGAGCACGTGCTCGCCGGCGAGTTCCGCCAGGAGGGACGCGTCACGTTCGACGTGACGGTGGATGGTCCGCGTCACGACGATCGCGTCTATCGCGTGCTCAACGACGCGGCGATCAACAAGAGCGCACTCGCGCGCATCATCGAGATCAAGCTGAATGTCGCGGGACTGTTCGTGACCACGTTCCGCGCGGATGGACTCGTCGTCTCCACGCCGACCGGTTCAACCGCGTACAACCTCTCCGCCGGCGGCCCGATCATCTACCCGACGATGGAAGCGGTGGTGATCACGCCGATCTGCCCGCACATGCTGACCAACCGGCCGATCGTGCTGCCCGACGCGCTCGACATCGAGATCAGCATCGAGACCCGCAGCCAGAATCAGGAGATCTACCTCACGCTCGACGGCCAGGAAGGCTTTCCGATCAGCGATGACGACCGCGTCTGCGTGCGGAAGTCGCACCATCACGTGATGATGATTCAGTCGCCGGACAAGAGTTACTTCGACGTGTTGCGGACCAAGCTGAAGTGGGGAGAGGCGTAGGACGCGCTCTCACCTCGGCAAGCTGAGAGCTTGCCGTACACTGCGCGAACGTTTTTCACGTAGGCCTGCGTCTCCGGAAACGGCGGAACGCCGTTGTAACGCTGCACCGCGCCGGGGCCGGCGTTGTACGCGGCGAGCACGAGATCGAGATCGCCGTGATAGGTGTCGAGCAGCCTGCGGACATAGCGGGCGGCGCCGAGGACGTTCTCGCGCGGATCGAAGATGTCGGTGACGCCGAGGGTGCGGGCGGTCGCGGGCATGAGCTGCATGAGGCCGCATGCGCCGCGCGGCGAGACGGCGTTCGGGTTCATCGCCGATTCGCGGCCGGCGATCGCAACCAGCAGGCGCGCGTCGACTCCATGCATCTGCGCTGCTTCCTCGAAAAGCGACGGCGTTCGCGATGATGACTGCACCGTCACGAGCGTCGTGCGTGCTGCGCCTTTCACGCGATACGCAGTGATTGCACCGCCGTCGTTGGTGATGACGATGTCCGCAGCGTGCGCCGTGGAAGCGAGGAGCAGGATCGCGAGAAGTTTCATGGAAGCGTGATGGCAACGCCTCGGTCCAAAGCTGAATTTCACAAGGTACGATGTCCGGCATGAAGCTCATCCGCTGCGTCGCTGCGATCTGCCTGCTCGCGCTCGGCTGCAAATCGGCTCCGCACATTCCACTCCCGCACAGGAAAGCACCCGTGAAAAATGAAGTGATTTTCACCGGCGGCATCGTCGTCGCCGGTCCCACGCAGAGCCCGCGTCCCGGTCTGGCGATTTATGTCGGCGACGGTACGGTGCGCGACGTCGATGACGCATCGATCATCATCAAGAAACATCCGAAAGCACGCGTCGTCGATGTCGCCGGCGCCACGATCCTCCCCGGCCTCACCGATGCGCACGGCCATCTCTACGGCCTCGGACTCAAGCTCGATGTCGTCGATCTGACGGAGACGCAGTCGATGGAAGAAGTCGTCGCGCGCACGAAGGAGCGTGCGTCGCGCGCCGCGGCCGGCGAGTGGATCCAGGGCCGCGGATGGGATCAGAACGACTGGCCCGACAAGCAGTTCCCGACGGCGGCGCAGATCGATGCGGCGATCAACGATCATCCGGTGTGGCTGAAGCGCGTCGATGGTCACGCGGGCGTGGCGAACACTGCCGCGCTCAAGGCAGCCGGGGTGACGGCAGCGACTCCCGATCCGTCCGGCGGCCGCATCATTCGCGACGCGAGCGGCAATCCGACCGGCGTGTTCGTCGATGAAGCGCAGGGGCTGATCGAGTCGAAGATTCCGGCGGTGTCATTCGCGCTGCGCAAAGAGCGCGTGCTGAAGGCGGCGCAGACGATCGCCGCGAACGGCCTCACCGAAATGCACGACGCCGGCGCGGAGGCGGACACGATCCGCGCGGTGAAGGAGCTGATCGACGAGAAGCGGTTCCCGATCCGCGTGTACGTGATGGTCAGCGATGACGCGGCGCTGTTGACCGAATGGTTCGCAAAAGGTCCGCTGATGAATTACGGCGACCGGCTGACGGTGCGGTCGGTGAAGGTGTACGCGGACGGCGCGCTCGGCAGTCGCGGTGCTGCGCTGCTCGCGCCGTACAGCGACGATCCGGGCAATTGCGGCCTGGTGCTCGCGAATACGGAGCACATCGCGGATGTCGCGAAGCGCGCGATCGCCGCAGGTTTTCAGGTGAACACGCACGCGATCGGCGATCGCGGTGTGCGCAATGTCATCGATGGATACGAGCAGGCGGGCGTCTCGCCGGAGAAGCGTTTCCGCATCGAGCATTTCCAAGTCGTCGCGCCGGGCGATTTCACGCGTGTGGTGCGCGACGGCATCATCGCGTCGATGCAGCCGACCCATGCGACGAGCGACATGGACTGGGCGGAGCGACGCATCGGACCGCAACGCATCCGCGGCGCGTACGCGTGGCGAACAGTTCTCAAAACTGGCGGCCGCCTCGCGCTCGGATCGGATTTCCCGGTCGAAGCCGTCAATCCATGGTTCGGGATTTATTCAGCGGTGACGCGCCAGGACCACAACGACAACCCGCGCGGCGGCTGGTATCCCGAGCAGCGCCTGACGCTTCCCGAAGCGATCCGCGGCTTCACCGCCGACGCCGCCTTCGCCGCATTCGAGGAAGGTTCCCGCGGCACCATCGAGCCCGGCAAGCTCGCCGACTTCACGATCGTCGACGGTGATCCGTACTCGAAACCAGCGTCGGAGCTGTGGAAGACGCAGGTGCGGATGACGGTGGTGGGCGGGGAGATTGTCTACCAGCATTAGAATTTGGTCATGTCGAGCACATTCCGAGGGAGACTTGATGAAGCAGACGAGTTCTTCATGCGACGCGGAAAAGTGCATCAGACGATGGAACGGATTGCTCAGCGTCTCGCCAGCGAGGGCATTCCGTACGTAATCATCGGTGGCATGGCGATCAATGCGCTCGGATACGAGCGAGTAACTACCGACGTGGATTTACTCACGACACGAGAAGGCCTCGACGAGATTCACAAGAAACTGGTCGGCCGTGGGTACATGCCCGCGTTTCAGGGAGCTCGAAAGGCATTTCGTGACACGACAACAAGCGTGAAAGTCGAGTTCATCACGACGGGCGAATACCCTGGCGACGGCAAACCCAAGCCGGTCGTGTTTCCAGACCCCCGGGACGTAACGATCGAAATCGAAGGCATCAACGTCATTCAACTCGAGAAGCTGATCGAGTTGAAGCTGGCGTCGGGATTGTCAGCGCCGCACCGCATTTTCGATCTCGGAGACGTGGCACATCTGATTCAATCATTGAATCCGCCGCGGGAGCTCGGCGAGAAGCTCGACCCGACCGTTCGCGACGAGTTCTACCGGCTGTGGGATGCTTCACAAAATGTGGCGTGGGATCCTTCGAAACAATAGCTGGCTGGCGGCGATCCTGCTCCTCACCGCCTGCACCGCCGTGAATCCGCACATCGATCACATCATGCTCGGCGCCGCCAACCTCGACTCCGGCATTCGCGAGCTCGAGGCGCTCACCGGCATCCGCGCGGTCTACGGCGGCGAGCATCCGCACCTCGGGACGCACAACGCGCTGATCTCGCTCGGACCGCAGACGTACCTCGAAGTGATCGCACCGCGCGACGGCGCGAAGCTCGATGCGGATCTCGCCGGCCTCACGAAGCTCGAGCACATCACGCCGGTCGGATGGGCGGTCGGCGTGAGCGACATGCGCGCGCTGCGGAGGCAGCTCGCGAAGAGCGGGATCAAATCGACGACGCCCCGTCCGGGATCGCGCAAGACGCCGTCGGGAGATGTGCTGCGATGGGAGCTCGTCGACATCGAGCCGTCGTTCGACAACGCACCGTTCTTCATCCAGTGGGCGGATATGTCGAAGCATCCGGCGAAGACGTCGCCGGGCGGTTGTTCGCTCACATCAATTGAGCTCGAGGATCCGCAAGCGAAAGAGCTGACGCGCATCGAGCAGGCGCTCGGCCTCAATGTCGCGATTCACGAAGCGAAGACGCCGGCGATGAGCGTCACGCTCAACTGCGCCGGCAAGAGCGTTCAGATCTCGAAGTCTTCGAAGTGAGTGAGCGCGCGGAAGGCGGCGTAGCGCGACTGCACGTCGTCGATGGAGATCTCGCGCAGACGATCGAGCGAGAATTTCTCGACCGTGTATGACGCGAGCACGCTGCCGAAAATGATCGCGCGGCGGAACTCCCGCTCGTGCAGCTCGCGGCGTGACGCGAGGTAGCCGAGAAAGCCGCCGGCGAAGGTGTCGCCGGCACCGGTCGGATCGAACACGGTTTCGAGCGGATACGCCGGAACCGCAAACACCGCATCGTTCGTGATCATCAGCACGCCGTACTCGCCGCGCTTCACGACGATCGTCTTCGGCCCGAGCGCGAGAATCTGCCGCGCCCCCTTCACCAGGTTCGATTCCTTCGTGAACTGCCGCACCTCGGCCTCGTTGATGATCACCAGGTCGACTTCGTGCATGACGCGCTCGAGCTCCGCGCGCTTGATGTCGATCCAGAGATTCATCGTGTCGAGCGCGACGAGGCGTGGACGCGGCGAGCACTGATGCAGCACGTCGAGCTGCAGCTCCGGCAGGATGTTCGCGAGGAAGAGGACATCCGTCTTGCGCTGCTGCTCGTTCAGCTGCGGAGCGAAGTTGGCGAAGACGTTGAGCTGCGTGTCGCGTGTCTTCGCCACGTTCAGATCGAATCCGTATTCACCGCTCCAGAAAAACGTCTTTTCGCCGGGGATGCGCTGCAGTCCGTCGAGATTGATGCGGCGTCCTTTGAAAACGGACGCTTCTTCATCGCCGAAGTCGTCGCCGACCACGGCCACGATCGACACATCGCTGAAGAATGATGCCGCGACGGAGAAGTACGTTGCCGAGCCGCCGATGCAGCGGTCGACTTTCCCGAACGGAGTCTGAAGCGCGTCGAACGCGACGCTGCCTACGACGAGGATGCCCATGAATTCTCCCAGTGTCATCGTGACACGCTGATGATCACTTGATGTATTTGCCGATGATCGGCGCGAGATCGTCCTTCACCTGCTGCGGGATGCGAGCGCGATCGGTGACGATCGCGTACTGCAGTGCATTCGCACACGCGCAGTCACGTGAACGCTGCGCGACGCGCGGCACGGTCGCGCGAAGGATCTTCTGCGCCATCTCCGCATTCGCGTGCAGGACGGCGAGCACCGCCTCCACCGTCACGGCTTCCTCCGACTCGTGCCAGCAGTCGTAATCGGTAACGAGCGCCATCGTCGCGTAGCAGATCTCCGCCTCGCGCGCGAGCTTCGCTTCCTGCAGGTTGGTCATGCCGATGACGTCGACGCCCCACGAGCGATAGAGCAGCGACTCCGCACGCGTCGAGAACTGCGGCCCTTCCATGTTGAGGTAGGTGCCGCCGCGATGTGATGTCGCGCCCTGCTCCTTCGCCGATTCGAACAGCGCATCGGAGATCGCGCTGCAGATCGGTTCGGCGAACGTGACGTGTCCGACGATTCCGTTGCCGAAGAACGTGTCGGGACGATGACGTGTGCGATCGATGAACTGATCGGGGAAGACGATGTCGGCCGGCTTGTACTGCTCCTTCATCGATCCGACCGCACTCGCGGAGAGGATCGTCGTCACGCCGAGTGTCTTGAAACCGTAGATGTTCGCGCGGAAATTGAGCTCGGTCGGGAGCAGACGATGTCCGCGTCCGTGCCGCGACAGAAACGCCACCTTCACGCCGTCGAGATCGCCGACGATGAACGCGTCGGACGGATCGCCGAACGGCGTCTGGATAAACTTCTCTTCGACCAGCTTGAGGCCGTCCATCTCGTAAAGGCCCGAGCCGCCGATGATTCCGATTTGCACGTCAGGCATGCAGCCACCTCTTCACCGCGTCGTCGATCGCAGCGGCAACGCGAATCGCCAGCTCGACCGCTTCAACCCCATCCTCCGCTGAAACCAGCGGACGCTTCCGCTCGCGCACGCACTCCACGAACGACTCGAGCTCCGCGCGCAGCGGCTCTTTCTTTTCGACGTTGATCTCCAGCGGCTCGATCGAGCGGCCGTTGAGACGGAACCCTTTGACTTCCTGCTCGCGCGTGTCGACCGAGATATACGCCTCGCGTCCGAAGAAGCGGATCTTGCGCACGCGCTCCTGCGATACGCGGCTCGCGGTGAGATTGGCAACGGAGCCGTTCGCCATCTCCAGACGCACGTTCGTGATGTCGACTTTGTCGGTCAGTACGGGGATGCCGACCGCTTTGATGTCGATGACCGGCTGGCGCACGAGCGAGAGCACGAGGTTGAGATCGTGGATCATCAGATCGAGCAGCACGTCGACGTCGAGCGATCTCGCGACGAAGACGCCGAGGCGCTCTGCTTCGATGTAGCCGGCATCGCCGATGAACGGCGCGGCGGCGACGATCGCGGGGTTGTAGCGCTCCACGTGGCCCACCTGGATGATGCGTCCGCGCGCGTTGGCGATCGCGATCAGCTTGCGCGCATCGTCCGCGGATGCGGTGATCGGCTTCTCGATCATCACGTCGACGCCGGCTTCGAGCAGCTCGCGCGCGACGTCGAAATGCGTGATGGTCGGCGTTGCGACGACGGCGCAATCGACTTCCTTCGCCAGCGCGGCGACCGACTCGAAGCGCTTCAATTTCAGGTTCTGTTCGACCTCGGCCGCAACCGCATCGTTCGTTTCGACGAAGCCGACAGCCTGCACATCCATCTCCGTGAGGATGCGAGCGTGCAGACGTCCGAGGTATCCCGTGCCGACGATTCCGGCCCGCATCAGCGGATGATCCCTCGCTTGGATCCTCGAATGAAATCAATCAGATACTGCGCCTCGGCGTAGAAGCCGAGCTCCGACTCCATTCGCGCGAGTGCGTCCTCGAGCCGCAGTTTCGAGCGCGTGAGGATGCGATACGCGCGCTGCAGCGCTTCGATCGTTTCCTTTTGAAAGCCTTTGCGCTCGAGGCCGATCGTGTTGACGCCGTACGTTTTCGCCGGCCGATTGCCGACCGTCTTCACGAACGGCAGCACGTCCTGCGTGCAGATCGAGCCGCCGCCGATGAACGCGTGATCGCCGACGCGGCAGAACTGGTGCACCGCGCTGAATGCGCCGACCGTCGCGAAGTCGCCGACTTCCACATGTCCGGCGAGCGTCGCGTTGTTCGCGAAGATCGTTCCGTCGCCGATGTGGCAGTCGTGCGCGACGTGGCTGTACGACATGAAGAAATTGTTCGAGCCGATCGACGTGACGCCGCCGCCGCCGACCGTCCCGCGGTTGAGCGTGATGAATTCGCGGAAGACGTTGTCGTTGCCGATGCGGAGCTCGGTCCGCTCACCTTTGAATTTCAGATCCTGCGGCTCGGTGCCGATCGAGCACTGGCCGAAGATGCGGTTGCGCTCGCCGATCGTGACCGGGCCTTCGATGCGCGTCATCGGACCGATCACCGTGCCGGCGCCGATCGTCACGTTCGGTCCGATGACCGAGTAGGGGCCGATGACGACATCGGGCGCGATGGCTGCTTCGCTGCTGACGAGTGAGGAGGAGTCGATCTGCGTCATCATCACTCGGGCCTGTCCGTCATCACGCTGATCATCTCGGCTTCAGCAACGATCGTTCCGTTGACTTTCGCCACGCCGGCGACGCGCGCGGTGCTGGAGCGGCGCTGCAGGACGTTGCACTCCATGATGAGCTGATCGCCCGGCACGACCGGTTTGCGGAAGCGCGCTTTGTCGACGCCGCCGAACATGAAGAGCTTCTTTTCGCGATCGGGCAGGTCGAGCAGGAAGATGATCGCGCTGCACTGCGCCATCGCTTCGACGATCAGCACGCCCGGCATCACCGGCGCGCCGGGGAAGTGTCCCTGGAAGAACGGCTCGTTGGCCGTGACGTTCTTCAGTCCGACGATGCGCTTTCCTTCCTCGATCTCCAGGATGCGGTCGACGAGCAGCATCGGATAGCGATGCGGCAGCAACTTCAGGATCTGCTGGATGGTCAACATGTCAGTCATTTGTCATCCTGAGGCGCGCAGACGCCGAAGGACCCGTATGTCGCGCTCGATCGACGGCCCGCCGTCTGCGCGCTCAGGATGACACCTTTCCTTTACTGAGTCGTTTGAGCGCGGCCTCTCGACGCGCGAAGTCGCGGAACGGCACCGCGGGGCTGCCCATGACTTTGGTGTTGTCCGGCACGTCGCGCAGCACCGCGCTCTTCGCCGCGACCTGCACGCCTGTGCCGATTTTCAGATGTCCGGCGAATCCGGATTGCCCGGCGACGACGACGTAATCGCCGAGCTCCGTCGATCCGGCGATACCGACCTGCGAGACGAGCAGGCAGTGCTTGCCGACGCGGACGTTGTGCGCGATCTGCACGAGGTTGTCGATCTTCGTCCCTTCGCCGATGACCGTCTCGCCGAGCGCGGCGCGATCGATCGTGGTGCCGGCGCCGATCTCGACATCGTTCTCGATCCGCACGATGCCGATCTGCGGGATCTTGTGATGCCGGCCGCCGTGTGTCGCAAAACCATAGCCGTCGGAGCCGATCACGACACCGCTGTGGACGATGCAGCGGTCGCCGATCTTCGAGCCGGCGTAAATCGAGACTTGCGGATAGATGATGCAGTTACTGCCGATGATCGTGCCGGGCTCGATCGTCACGTTGGAGTAGACGATCGTGCCGTCGCCGATCACGGCGTCGTCGCCGAGCACGGTGAATGCGCCGACTGCGACGCCGTCGCCGAGCTTTGCGCTCGACGCGATCGCGGACTGAGGCGAGATGCCGTTCGGCATCGGCCGTTTCGCGAACCAGCGCGCAACGACTCTGGCCAGCGAAAAGTACGGATCGTCGACGCGGATGAAGCGCCGGTCATCGCCTTCCAGCGACTTTGCGACGAGGATCGCGTCTGCGCCGGTGGTCGCGAGCTGCGCGGCATATTTCGGATTGGAGAGGAAGCTGAGCTGTCCGTTTGCGGCGGTCGAAAGCGGCGCCACGCCGGCGATCTCCAGATCGCGCGGCCCGGCGTAACTACCGTCGACAAACTCCACAATTTCCGCGATGGGGACGGACATGGCGGGCGCATTATGACGAAAAAAAGCCTCCCGCGAAGGGGAGGCTTTGGTGAGTCGTTTCTTTGGGTGAGGCTTACTTCTTGGCAGGCGCGGTCTCGCCACCGGCAGCGTTGAACTTGGTGATCACCGAGTCGGTGATGTCGATCGCGTCGGACGCGTAGACGAGGCCGGACTCGAACTTGTTGAAGATCATGGCCAGACCCATTTCCTTGCCGATCTGGTCGATGACAGGCTTGATCTTGTTCTCGAGCTCGAGCAGCGCCTTGTCGCGCGCTTCGCTCACTTCGCGATCCGCGTCCTGCGCGTAACGCTGCATGGCGATCTTCTTGTCGGAAAGCTGCTTCTGCATCTCGGCGAGCTTGTCCTCGCTGAGCGATAGCTTCTTCGAGTTGATGTCGGCGTCGAGCTTGGTCATCTCCTCGTCCATCGACTTCGCCCGGGCGATGCGGTCTTCCTGCATCTTCTTCAGCCGGTCGTAAGCCTGCTTGCCTGCCGAGGACTGCTGCAGGACCTTCTGTACATCGATGACCGCGATGCGCGAGGGCGCGCCCTGAGCGAACATCGGAGTCGCCGCCAGCGCGGCAACTGCCATTGTGATGAGCACCTTCTTCATGAAATCTCCTTTGATCTCCGTTGGACGCCGAATGAAATCGAACGCCGATTAATACGTATTCCCGATCGTGAACTGGAAACCTTCGAAGTTGTCGCCCGGCTTCTTGTGCGGGTTGATGGCGTAAATGAAGCGGAGCGGGAACTGGAACACCGGCAGGAAAATCCGGAGCTCGGCGCCGGTCGAATAGCGCATTTTCGACAGGTCCCACTTCTCGCCGTAGTTGTACGCATAACCGCTGTCCGCGAAGAGCACCAAGCGTAGCGGATCATTGAGCCTGTAGATGTATTCGAAGTTGAAAACGTTGTACTTGTAGCCGCCGACGCTGCTCGACAGGCCATTGATGAGCTCCTTCGGCCCGAGGTCGCCGAGACGGAATCCGCGGACCGAGTACTCGCCGCCGACGAGGAAGCGCTCCGCCTGCGGGACGCACAGCGGCTCCTTCGTCTCGGCCTGTTCGGTGTACGTCGTCGCGCAGTTCTTATCCAGCGGTTTGATGTAACCGCCCTCGGCGTTGACGCTGACCGACACCTTGCGCGACAGCTTGAAGAACTTCGTTGCCGTGATCGTCGGCTTCAGGATGTGAATCGTGCCGCCGAGCGGCCCTCCGGCGAACTGGGCCGATGCGAGCAGGCGGCCGCCGCGCGTCGGATCGTACGGGTTGTCGCGCGAGTCGAACGCGTACGACGGGGCGACTGACGAAGTCGTAAAGCGGAAGTCGGCGACGTCGGTCAGCGGCACATTGCCGTTCTGATCGGGCGTCTCCGTCACTTCGTAATGCTGCAGGGAGCGCTCGACGCCGTACACGAGCGAGAAGCTGTCGAAACGGTGCAGGCGATAGCCGTACGCGACCGTGCCGCCCTTGCCGCGCTCTTCGAAGCCGACCGACAGCGGGTACTTCGTGTTGCGGTTGAAGATCGACACACCGAAGCTGTTCGGCGTGTCGAGGAACCAGGGATCGGAGTAGGAGAAGCTGAAGAGATTGGTGCGGCTGCCCTTCTGGAACGAGAGGCCGAGCGTCTCGCCCTCACCGAGGAAGTTACGCGTCGAGAACTGCGACTGCACGAAGAAGCCTCCGCCCTCGGAGTAACCGCCGCCGAACTGGACGTCGTTCTTCCCTTCCTCGTTCCCCTTGACCGTAATGTCGACGGTCTTCGATTCCTGATTGACCTTGAAGTCGGGATTCTCCGCGACCTTGAAGTAGCCGAGCTGCCCGAGCTTGTAGAGGCTCTGCTTGAAGGTCTCCATGTCCATGATCTGACCTTCCTCGAGGAAGATCTCGCGGCGGAGCACCTTGTCCTTCGTGGTCGTGTTGCCCTGGAACTCGAGGCGGCCGAGGCGGAACTGATCGCCTTCGTAGACGGCCATCTTGACGTCCATCACGTTGCCCGGCTTCTCGACGTACTCAGGGTTGACGTATGCGTAGATGTAGCCGCGCATGCGGTAGGCGTCGCCGAATGCGTCGGCGCGTGTCTGGATCGGCTTGCGCCGAATCGTCATGCCCTTCTTGATCGGCCATTCGCCAATGAGCTCTTGATTGGTGAAGACCTTGTTTCCATCGACGGAGACATCGCCCATCGTGTAGACGTTGCCTTCCTTCACCGGGATGATCAGGCGGACGCGCTGCTTCTTCCCTTTGACCTGCACGATCTGTGGCTCGCCGAACGAGACGCCGTAGTAGCCGTAGTCCTGGTAGAAGTTCTTGAGGTTCTCGAGATCCTCATCGAGCTTCGACGGGATGTAGAGATCCTTCTTGCGGATCCACGAGACGATGCCGTGCGGCTTCACCTCTTTCATCGCATAGCGAAGGCGTCGATCGGAGAAGCGCTTGTTGCCGGTGAACTCGATCGACGCGACCTTCGCCTTCACACCTTCATTGATGTTGAAGACGACGCGCTTTTCGCCCGGCGTCCCGAGGTCTTCCATCGTCGTGTCGACGGTGACGCCTTCGTAGCCGTTTTCGGTGTACGCCTTGCGGATCGATTCCGCGGCGCGGCGGACCAGCGTCTGCTCGACCGTGTTGCCGACGTGGATGTCGACTTTGTCTTTGTCGAGCTGCTCGGTGATCTTGTTGGTCGCGAGATCCTTGTTGCCGCGGTACTCGACGGAGCCGATGCGCGGACGCTCTTTCACGATCGCGCGCACGATGACGCCGCCCTGCTCGCCCTTTTCGGACTCGAGGCGGATATCGTCGAAGAGACCGGTCTGCCAGAGGTTGAGGAAGTTGTGCTGGAGCAGGTCGGGGTTGTACGGCTCGCCCGGCAGGATGCCGAGATAGACGCGAATGGTGTCGCTCGCGACGGACGAATTGCCGACAGCTTCGAAGCGCTCGACTTTGAGTCCCGCCAGTCCGTCCTTGCTCGTGCCCGGGACCGGCGGAGCACCGGCCGGCGGCTTGCTCAGCGGCGAGTCGGTGATCTTTCCGCTCGAAGGCGTGTCGACGATCGTGCCTGGTTTCGGGCGCTGCGGAGGCTGCTGCTGTTGGGTGGCCGTCTGCGCCAGCAAGGCGGTGTTGGCGGCCAGCATGACCGCAAGAGAAGTAGGTAGCAGTCGATTCATAAGAAGGTGGTTAAAGAAACCCTAGGCTGAGACGACCGAGGCCGGGTTCAGGTAACGCGGGAGGCAGAACAGGCCGGAAGCGCGGCGCATTCTACCCTATCCATATGTCGCTAAACCGTTGCCAAATGACCAGTTCTCCTTCGTTACCTCGATCAGAGAAATGAGGACGTCGTCTGGTCGGACATCGAGCGCGCGACCCAGTCGTGCGACGATGTCGGCATAGAGCGCCTTCTTGATCTCCAGCGTCCGTCCCTGATTCAGCGTGATCTCGATGACGATGAGATCCTCGGAGCGATTGACGCCGCCGTATGTCGGGTGCGCGATGAGCGCGTCCGAGTCGAGCTGCTGCAGGATCTGAAAGCGATCGTCGGCGGGGACGTTCGCCTGCGCGACGAGCGCCTCGTGAACGCAATCCGCGGCGGTGCGGAGAAACTCCGGTGACTTTCCGCGGCGCATCCAGAGCTTTACGAGCGGCATGGGTGCGCGATTGTACTTTCCTTCTCCTGGCGTGGCCGGCCTTCGCGGCAGCGCCGGTCATTTCGCTACCGTCCCGTGACGTGTTTCGGTTCGCAGTCGTCGGCGACGCGGGCGACGGAACGGCGGCGGTGGCCCACGCGATCGCGCGAGTGCACGCCGCGAAGCCGCTCGACGCGATCATCCTGCCGGGCGACAACATCTATCCGTGCGGCGTGCGATCGGCGGAAGATCCGCACTGGTCGGTGCTCGCGCCGTTGATCGCCCTCCATCTGTCGCTCTACCCGGTCCTCGGCAATCACGACTACTGCGGCAATCCCGACGCGCAACTCCAAGCCGCGTTTCCGGAATGGCACTTCCCCGCCCGTGAGTACGTGCTGCATGCCGGAGTGGCGGATTTCGCGATGATCGATACGACGCCGTACGTGCGCGGCCGCGCGCGAGCGCCGGATATCGCGGCGATGTTCGCATCGTCGAAGGCGCCGTGGCGGATCGTCGTCGGCCATCACACGATCGTCTCCTCCGGCTTTCACGGTTACCTGCCGCGCCGCGAACATCGACGCATGATGGCGCTGCTTCGGCCGCTGCGCGCGGCCCACGTCGATTTGTACGTGTGCGGCCACGATCACGATCTCGAGCTGGTCGACGGGCATCCGCGAATGCTGATCAGCGGCGCGTCGTCCGATCCCGTTCCGCCTGTCGCGCTGCACCTGCGGACGCTCTTCCCGACGTCGATGGAGAAGCAGGGCGGCTTCGCTGTGGTGGAGCTCACGCGGGACGCGATGACGGTGACGTTCTTCGATCTCGACGGGCGGTGGTTGGGCGGGGACTTCAGGATTGGGCGGTCGGAGTAGAAATTCGGTAGTGGTCTAGTTTCAGGCCGCGGTTGTAACAACCGGCGTCCAGAGGTTGAGCGAGAGCATGTCACTTGCCGTCCACGCGTAGTCCGTGAGACCGGCTGCCATCGCCGGAGTCCGACCGCCGAGAGAACGGTGTTTCCGGCAGAAGTTGTAGAAGACAACGGTGATCGCCAGCATGAAGCGATGGTTCTCGATCTTCTTCGAGAAGCCGTTGGTGAGGCGAGTGAAGCGGCGGTTTCCCATCCGCAGAGTCAGGTTCCAACGCTCCATGTAGGAGGTCGAGATGTGCTTGTCCTCGGGCATGCCGAAGCGGGGATGCTTCTCGACGCTCTTCAGCCGTCCCGGTGAATACCTACTCGCGGCAGTGTTTGGGTTCATGCTCGGCTGCGGGTTACTTGTGCCGTAGACCTTGATGACTTCGCCGTAGTCGCACTCGCCGTAGCGGAACGACTTCGCGATCGCGTCGAGGTATAGACTCAGGCCATCCGAGGAAACCTGAAGGCGCATCATCGTGCGGGACTTCAGGTCCGCGATCAGAGCATCCGCGGCTTCCTGACTGCGGTCACTGGCGAGCCACGAGATCATGAGCTTTGAATCGGCATCGATCGCTGTCCACGTCCAGATCGAGCCGAATCCCTTTCCCTTTAGCTCCTCGGGAACGTTCTTCTCTTTGGCATAGCAGAACGACCACACCTCGTCGCACTGCACGCGCTCGGTTCCGAGGTAACGCACGTTCGCATCGTGGAACCGCTCGCAGGCCGCGCCGACTTCGCGAATCAGACTGAGGACGGTCATCTTCGCGGCGCCCGTCATCCGGCAGGTGGAGGCGATCGAGTTGCCCTCGATCAGCGACATGAGGATGCGGGCGCGTTGGACGTTGGACAGCTTGTTCATGCAAGTAATATATGCTTGAGGGGTTAAGTTGTCAATGCTTGAGGGGTCATGTTCGTGGATGTAACAAGTCAACGTGTTGACAAATTGACAGTGCCGTCAACTAGGGAGTAAACTTCCGTCGTCGGCGGTTACCAACACCGCCTGATCTTTGCAGCAAAATGTGACCCCGCCCGGATTCGAACCGGGATTCCGAGCTTAGTAGGCAGGTGTCCTATCCGTTGAACGACGGGGTCATGCTGGTGGAGGTAGTCGGAGTTAAACCGACCGGTCCAGGGTCTCAAGTCCGCGACCGGCGAATCTGCTACCCCCACATGTACTGCCAACGGCCCGAAGAGGAGATGTCCGGCAAGACGCTCCCCCTCTCGGGCCGTTGCTTTTTAGTCGGCTGTTCCCTTTTCCAAAGCTCCTTTGGCGGCTAACACTTGGGCGATACCCGCGAAGAACGCAGCGATGCGCTCGGGCTTCCAACCTGCGAACTCTGCCATGTCAACTTTCACACTGACGTGGAATTGAACCGCGCCCTCGGCCGCCTGCGAAAACATCGTGCTGATGGCTGCACGCGGCATTTCTCGGCTTACCTGTGGCTCAGCCGCAGTCTCCGTCGGCGGGCTCGCCGGCTCGGGCGATGAGGCGGTCTGTGCTCGTGCTCTCAAGATGCCTCCTTCCCTCGTGATTAGCCCCGACACTTCCATGTAGTCAATCAGCGTCCGCAACTGGTTTTTGTAATCTGGTGCTGCCGTCGAAACCTCAGCGAGCACGTCGATCGCCTCGTCTTCCGGCATTTCCCGAAAACCGAGTCGCGGCATCAGCGCCTGCGCAAACCATGAGGTCGAAATAGCTGGCGCCAATTTCAGCGCGGCGGTTTCCTTGTTCCAACCATATGCACGGTTGTAATTGAAGACATCCGTCGAAGGGATGAAGCCGTCGGCGGTCTTCTGGAGGAAGCCCATCGCAGAGAAGAATGCGTTTGCGAGCGACGATGTGCTGTCTGACAGTTTGACGATCTGCGCTACATCTTTCAGGCTGGCAGGCTTGCTAGTCGGGCCGCTCGCGGCTGCCCACGCGCGCAACAGATCGAGTTGCTTGGTGAACGCAATGCGATCCGTTGGAATTGGTCGAGTAGGCGGAGTGCGCTTCGGCTTTTCTGGTGTTGGCGGCGGTGCAGGTTGAATGTCGGGCATAAGATGCTCCTTTCAGTTGTCCGGCGAGGAGAATCATACACCTACCTGCGGCTCCGCAGTCAACCTGCTGCCCGCACTCAATCGACATGAGTGCTACCGCCTTTTTACCGCTTCCACCTTGCGGCGGCTGCGTCCTTCGCGATCTGCACACGACGCTTCTTGCTGAGTTTCGCTGCCCGTGCCGGTCCGCCGATCCTGCCGCCAATCCGCCCGAACGCGGCGGCGGCGGCGCGCATCTCGTCCGTGATCTCGATCTCAGGCTCTTCGTGCTTCGACGCGATCGCGCCGATGATCCGGACGGCGGCCTGCGCTTCGTCCTCGCGCTTCTTCTTCGGGCGCTTGCTTGACCCCTTTGGCATGAGGTCAGTATAGGTCCGCTACCGCCGCTTGTCGAACCCACGGAACAACTCGGACGGCGAGACGTCCAGCGCCTCGGCGAGTTTGACGATGTTGTTCAGGCAGGGGTTGCGACGGCCGCGCTCCACGTCGGAGACGTAGTTCCGATTCAGGCCAGCCAGCTCGGAGAGCCGTTGCTGTGAGAGGCCGCGCTTCTCGCGCAGTTCGCGGAGATGTTCCGAGAAGGCTTTCAGCGGGTCGCGCGACACCACGCTATCAGTGTGATCGCCGACATGCGCCGCTCACCATGCTATCGGTGTTAACATGCTATAGGTGTCAACACGCCTCGATGATTTCATGCGGGCCAACGGCATCAGACCGGCGCAGCTGGCGCGGGTGGCCTACATCAGCAGGCAACACCTACTCCGGATCAGGACCGGCGAAGATGACCCAACGCGGCATGTGATGGCGCGGCTGATGATGGCGTGCACGATGATCCTTCGCCGTCGCGTACGGATGGATGAACTGTTCGACCTGACCGACTTGGGATTGTGATGTGCCGCCGTCCGCCGCGAGTGCATCCACCGCTCTCCCGACTCGGCCGCTTCATGAAAGAGAACCGAGTTACTACTGCGGAACTGACGCGGCGATCGGGCTTGAGCCGCCGGTTCGTCAACTACCTGCGGACCGAGAAGGGGAACCCGAGTCTCACCTCCATGAAGTACGTAGCGGGAGCGATGAGCGACATCGTCGGATCGCGTGTTCACCTTGGCGAGTTGTTTGACCTCGATTACGAGACGTTTGACGACGTTGTTACAAACCGACCGTCAAACTAGACCACTACCAGAAATTCTACCTTCCCGCCAAACTTACGCTTGACTTTCGCCCTATTACCGCCTACATTGTCTCCGTAGAGGAGATGTCATGAAGTATCTGACCGAACGACAACGCGACATTCTGAACTTCATCCGGAGCTTTCAGAAGGAACGCGGCGTCGCTCCGACGCATCGGGAGATCTGCGATCACTTCGGCTTCTCGTCTTACGGAACGGTTTACAAGCATCTGTCGCTGCTGGAAAAAAAAGGGCTGATCCGGCGCGACTGGAATCAGAAGCGCGGTGTGGAAGTCGTGGACGAAGCGCCTGCAAAAGCTGGCCAGCAGCAGGCGTCCAACGTCCGCGAATTGCCGCTCTTCGGTTACATCGCCGCGGGCCGTCCACTCGATGTGGATGTCTCCGACGAGACGATTACGGTGCCCGAGCATCTGACGACGCGGGGCGAAAACTATGTGCTCAAGGTGCGCGGCGATTCGATGGTCGACGACGGGATTCTCGACGGCGACCTGGTGATCATCGCGCGGCGGGAGCGCGCCGACAACGGTGAAATGGTGGTCGCCAACGTCAATGGTGAAGTGACTCTGAAACGTTTTTACTTCGAGGGAGAACGCGTCCGCCTGCAGCCGGCGAACTCGATGATGAGCCCGATCTATGCCCGAAGCCGAGACGTCGCGGTGCAGGGAGTGGTCGTCGGCCTCATGCGGCGGTTCTGAAAGTGAGGAAGCACGATGGATCTCGTTCTTAAACTACGCGAAATCCGGCGCATGCGCGGCCTCAGTCAGAAGGACGTGGCGCACATGTCAGGAGTCGGTGAAAAGACAATCAGCTCATTCGAAACCGGACAGCGGATCGGATCACTCAAGATCGCGCAGCTCCGAAGACTCCTGGGGGTCTATGGCCTCACGGAAGCGGAGTTCTTCGGTGGCACGGTGGAGAAGCAGATCGCACCGTGGGAGCTCAATGAAGAGGAGTTCGCCACGACGCGGCTGGTCGATGACCTTCACAGTCTTCCAAAGCCGGTCCAGAAGATGATGATCGCGAAGATGCAGGTGATGCTCGAGACGGCCGCCGAATTACAGGGAGTCAAACCGCGGAGACCGATCTACGTCCAGAAAGACGCGGAGTGGCGGTCTCTGACCTCGCGCAACTGAGGAATCGCGGTCAGGCGTGGGCGCGCAGCGGAGCGCGCTCACGCCACCTTGAATGCGCGATCAGCGCAACGCTTCCGCGCGCCGCCGCCACGCTTCCGCACCGCGCACATCGTGAACCGCCTCGACCGTGTGCGCCGCAAAGAGGTACGTGCGACGGTTCGGGCTCGCAGAGGCCATCGCTTCGAGAGTCTGGTTCGCCAGCTCCGGACGGCCGGTGAGCATGTAGACGACGTAGAGACTTGCGTACGTCTGCTTGTCGAGCGGGAACAGCTGGATCTCGCGTTGGAATGCGCCGATTGCTTCGTCGTAGCGCTGCATGCGGGCGAGCGCGTCGCCCTTGACGAAGTTCAGCGTCTCGACGTTTCCGAGCTTGCGCGCCTCCGCTTCCCGCTCCACCTGCTGCACGAGCGCGAGTGCTTCCTGAACGTGGTTCTGCTGCCCCTCGATCTGCGCCAGCAGCACGAGCGCCGGCACCTGCGCGAACTCGTCCTTCTGCGCCAGCTTCGTCTCCTCCTCGGCTTTCGCGTAGTTCTTCTGCGCGAATGCGATGCGCGCGAGAAGCACATGCGCCGATCCGTAGTTCGCCTTCTCCCCCAGCCTTGCGTGCTTCTCGGCTTCGTCGAATTTCTCGAGCTTCAGCAGCAGTGATGCGAGCCGAATCCCGAACTCCGAGGCGAGATCGGGCGAGATCACGATTGCTTTGCGACACGCATCCGCCGCTTCCTCGTATCGTCCCGCC
The DNA here is from genome assembly GCA_035255945.1 of Thermoanaerobaculia bacterium. Lineage (GTDB taxonomy): Bacteria > Acidobacteriota > Thermoanaerobaculia > Gp7-AA8 > Gp7-AA8 > JAJPHC01. The sequence continues at coordinate 898 of DATEZA010000245.1, read as the reverse complement.
GCCTCGAGCTCCGCGCTCAATTGCTGCCAGGCATCGGTGAGCTGCGGATTGTCTTTGACGATCTTCTGGAACGCCGCAATCGACTCGTCGCGCTTTCCTTCTGCGGACAACTTCGCAGCCGCGACCATCTCGTTCAGCACGCCGATGCGCGCTTTCGGATCGGGGAGTGGTCCGGCAGTTTTCGCCGCAGCGGATCCGAGATAGCCGAGTGCCGTGAGGTTCTTCGCCTCCTCCGGATCGATCTTCGACGGCAGCGCGATCTCCGTTCCGTACTTCGCCAGTTCCTCCCGCATCGACGCGTACGTGCGCCGCTCGTTGGCGAGCACGTTCGTACTCTCACCTGGATCGCGCGACATGTCGTAAAGCTCGGGACTCGGCGCCGAGATGTAGTGGTACTGCGTTCCTTCCAGCGAACGGAGCTCGCTCCATCCGAGGTGAATGCGCGGGTAGAGCGTCTCGCTGTAAACGCGGCGCTGCTCGTCGGTGGCCGCGTGATGCAGCAGCGACTTGCCCTGCAGATTCGCCGGCGCCTGCGCCTCGGTGAGCTCCGCGATCGTCGGAAAAATGTCGACGAGACTCACCGTCGCCGCATCGTTTTCACCGGCGCGATCGCGCTTCGGCAGCTTGAGCATCAATGGAACGTGGATCGCTTCGCGGTAGAGGAAGATGCCGTGTTCCGGCTCGCCGTGCTCGTTCAGTCCCTCGCCGTGATCGGACATCAGCACGATGATCGCGTCGTCGTACACGCCGTCCGATTTCAGCTGGTCAATGAATTGACCGACGATCTGATCGGCGGTCGCGATCTCGCCGTCGTACGGCAGTGTGTACTTTGACTTGAACGGCTCGACCGGCTCGTACGGCGAATGCGGCTCGAACAGGTGGAAAAAGAAGAAGAACG
>DATEZA010000244.1:0-13005 GCA_035255945.1 Thermoanaerobaculia bacterium | reverse complement strand
TCGGAGGAGTATCTCGACATCGCACTCGACCAGATCGATCGCATGTCGCGGCTGATCCTCGAGCTCCTCGATGTGTCGCGCATCGAGACCGGACGTCTGCAAATCCGCCGCGAGCCGATTCCGTGGGCGAACTTCGTGCGCGATGTCGTACATCGCCATCACACCGCATTCAGCGACCGGCACTTCCGCGTCGATGTGGAAGGCGACGAGCGCGTCGTCAACGGCGATCGCGATCGATTGGAGCAGGTCCTCGGCAACCTGCTGGAGAACGCGGTCAAGTATTCGCCCGAGGGCAGCGACATCAGCGTCGATGTGGACGATCGCGGCGATCACGTCGTGACCGCCGTGCGCGATCGCGGCATGGGCATTCCGGCCGACGAGCTGGGGCAGGTCTTCGAGCGATTCCATCGCGGCCGCCAGGTCTCATCGACCAACTACGGCGGCCTCGGCCTGGGCCTCTACATCACCAAGCAGATCGTCGAGCGGCATGGCGGACAGATCTGGGTGGAGAGCCGCGAAGGGCAGGGCACGACGTTCTACTTTTCGCTGCCGGCCGCGCCGGTCACCGCTCCGGCACAAGCGACGGCCAGCGCAGCTTCGTAAACTGTTGACGGATGCTCGCTCTCTTCACGGCCGCTTTCCTGCATCTCCACCTGGACCGAATTCAGGAATCACTGACCGGCCCGCACTACCACTATCAGGCATATGTGGATGGCGTGCCGTTGCTCAATGAGGCTGTCATCCTGAGCCGCGCAGCCGGCGAAGGACCCGTTGCTGAAACGGCGAGCCGCACGGCTCACGATGACACTTTGTTCGCGCTGCGCGTCGATGGCGCGATTCGATTCGTGCGCAAGACGATCGTGCAGGAGCGTCCGCTCGAGCGTTACGCGGAGTTTCGCGACATCGACACGGACGAGCTGCTGCGGCGCGTCCCGCTTTTCTGGACCGCGAAGGCGCGCGTGTTCGATGTGAATCCGGTCGCCACGCTGAACGATCCGTCGTTGCGGGATCAAAACAACGCGAAAAGTGCGGTGCCCGATGCGGCGTACACGGAAGTCGATGTCGATCCGGCGCTGGCCGGCGCGAACTGCACGATCGTCGATTTCGAGCAGCCGTCGAATGTGCCGGTCGATCCCGGGCAGCCGCTCCTCTTCGATCGCAGTCAGCAGCAGTTCGAAGCGGTCAATGCGTACTTTCAGATCGATCGCGCGCAGAAGTATTTGCAGTCGCTCGGCTACACCGGCGTGCGGCGGCTCGTCGACTACGCGCTGCCGGTCGATCCGCACGCGGCGAACGGCACCGACAACTCGTACTACATCCCGAGCTCCACGCCGGGCCGCGGCGCGCTCTACTTCGGCGATGGCGGCACCGACGACGCCGAAGACTCCGACATCATGCTGCATGAGTTCATGCACGTGGTGCAGGACTGGATCGCGCCCGGCACGTTCGGCGGCGAAGCGCGGGAGCAGTCGCGCGCACTGGGCGAGGGGTACGCCGATTACTGGGCGTTCTCGTCGACATACGACGCGACGATTGCGAGCGGCCGCGATCCGTTCTGCATCGGCGACTGGGATGCGCGCTGCTTCAACGACGATTCGGGCCAGGGCTGCGGCTATCCGGCCGGCTCCGATTGCCTGCGCCGCGTCGACAGCACGAAGACGATGGCGGATTACGTCGACAGCAATCAGTCCGGCACCGAGCATCGGAACGGCGAGATCTGGTCATCCGCGCTGCGCGAGATTTTTATGAAGGCGGGGAGGCGCACCACCGACACGCTGGTCATCGAGTCGTACTTCGATGCGCCGCCGTCGCCGACGTTCGCGGTGATGGCCGGCAAGCTGCTCGACGCCGATCGCCAGCTCAACGGCGGCGCAAACGGGACGACGATCTGCACCGCGATGACGCTGCGCGGCATCCTCACCGATTGCGATCGTTCGCCGCGCGGCGAGGTGACGTACTTCCAGAGCTCCGAGCAGGGCATCGCGATTCCGGACAACAACGCGAACGGCATCACATCGACGCTGACGGTCAATGACACGCGCTCGATCGATCGCGTCTTCGTGCACGTCCGCGCGACGCATCCCGCGCGCGGCAATCTGCACATCACCCTCACCGCGCCGGACGGAACGATCGTCGTGCTGAAGCAGGAATCGTTCGACATCACGCCCGATATCGACGTGACGTACGGCCTCGATGCGCAGCCGTTCCAGTCGCTCGACGTGCTGCGCGGACGCTCCGCCGCGGGCACCTGGATGCTGCGCGTTGCCGACGTGCTGCCGCCCGACACTGGGACATTCGTGTCGTGGGAGCTCGGCATCGAGTTCGTGGGTGATGTGCCGGCGACGTCGCGGCCGGTCGCGCCGGCGAAGACGATCGCGGTGGTCGGACACGTGAACGGCGCGAACGGCACGCGCTTCGTCAGCGACGTGCGCCTGTTCAATCGCGGCAGCTCCCCGGCGCATGTCACGCTGATTTACACGCCGAGCGGCGCGAACGGCAACACGACGTTCGCCGCGATCAACGCGGTGATCGATGCGGGACACGTCGTCGCGTTCGACGACATCGTCGCCAACGAGCTGCAGAGCGTCGGCACGGGGCAGCTCGCGATTGAGGGCGACATCGCGCAGCTGGCGATCACGTCGCGCACGTACACGACCATGAACAGCGGCACGTTCGGGCAATTCGTGCCGGCGGCGGACGGAGCCACATCGCCGCAGATCATCAGTTACGCAGAGGTGGATGACGCATTCCGCACGAACTACGGTTTTGCGGAGATCGGCGGTTCGGGAGGGACGGTGCACGTCACCGCGATCGATCTGCGCAGCGGCGCGACCGTTGCGACGTTCGATCATCACGTCGAGCCGTTCTCGCACCAGCAGTTTCCGCTGCTCGATCGCGGCGATTTCGCGCTGGTGATGACCAGCGATACGCGCATCGCCGCATACGCAAGCGTGATCGACAACCGCACCGGCGATCCGATTTACGTCCCCGGCGTGATTCCGTCGGAGGCGCACCTCGCGTATGCCCCGGCGATCAACGCGCCCCTCTGGCGCACCGACGTGCGCACGACCTCGCCGCAGACGCTTCTCCGTTTCCAATCCGCCGAGCGCTCCGCCGCCGCCACGATCCTCCCCGACATCCTCGGTACATTCTTCAACGCGCCCGGCACCAGCGGTGTGGTCGTAGCGACTCTCCCGGCCGGCGCGATCGCGAGCTCGCGCACGTACACCGACGGCACATACGGCCAATTCGTCCCGTTCCGCGGTGCGAGCGAGGCGAAGACGAGCGCCGACATCCTGCAGGTCGAGGTCTCGCCGAAGTTCCGGACGAACATCGGCGTGATGTCACCCGATGCGGCGAACGTCACGATCAAGTTGCTCGACGCGGCCGGCGCCCTGCTCGAGCGCTACGACTTCCCGCTCCCGCCTCTGCAACTCGTGCAGATCCCCTTGCGCGCGAACGTGACGAACGGCCGGGTGCGCGTCGAGTCCGACGTGCCGCTCTTTTCGTACGGATCGCTGATCGACAACCGCACCGGCGATCCGACGTTCGTCGCCGGCCAGTAACCTCCGCTTCTGTTCGACGCGCGGCCATGCCGCGCGGGGCGGGCGGCATGGCCGCCCTGAAAACGAAGCAGCGGCGGCATGGCCGCCGCACTCCTCGAGCGCTACGACTTTCCGCTCGCGCCGCTGCAACTCGTGCAGATCCTCTTGCGCGCGAACGTGACGAACGGCCGGGTGCGCGTCGAGTCCGATGTGCCGCTCTTTTCATACGGATCGCTGATCGTTCGTGGCATGGCCGCCGCACTCCGTCCTTGTTGTATCCTTCGCCGCCATGTCCGCCCCAGTCCTCCCGGAGCCGCAGTCGCTCGCGCAGGTTCCGCAGAAGGTCCTCGAGGAGGTCATCCGGCAGCTCCGCTCGACCCGCAACGACATCATTCGATTCGGCGTCTGGAACATCCGGAACCTGACCGACGAGGACTTCAACCGCACCGACGACCGCAAGCTCTTCGGCTATTTCCGCCAGGATCTGCTGGAAACGCGCTTCCTTTCGAAGGGGCGCCGCATCGACATCATTCAGCTCTGGAAGTGGTTCGACAACGAGATGTCGGGCATCGAGCCGATGCTCATCGACGGCGAAGAGATGTTCGTCAACATCCAGGACAAAGACCTGGAGAAAGTGCGCAAGCGCATCGCCGAGATCGAATCATTTCTCCCGCCGCTGCGCACCGACGACCTCGAAGGATTCAAGCGCGTGAAGTACAAGCTCCGCCGCACCGTGATGCGTCTGACGTACGACCTGCATCACCTCTTCAAACGTCTGGAGAAGTACCGCAAGAACTTCTTCATGCAGAGCGACACGTTCCGCCCCGAGCGCGTCACGCTCGAGGCGGTTGCCGAGATCCCCGAGCCGCCGCCGATCGACGAGCACGACGAAGAGTGATGTAGGGCAACCTCTCAGGTTGCCGCCCCCGGGGACAAGCTGAGAGGAACAAGCTGAGAGCTTGTCCTACATCCTCAGCGTGATCGTCTGGCCGTCCGCCATCGTCACCTGCTGTGACTTCACCACGTTGTTCTTGCTGTCGAGCAGCTGCAGCGTGTAGACGCCGGGAGCGACGTTCGAGACGGTCGCCTGCAATGGATCGAGCACCGGCGTGAAGCCTTCGTACGTCTGGCCGTTTGCGTCGAGCAGGCGTCCGCGCGTCGCGCTCGCATCCGTCGACGACACCACGATCGTGCCGCCCGGCGTGAGTCTCACGATCTTGTCGCCCGGCGAGACGACGTCGACTGTCTGCTGTGCGTAGCCCTGCGCGTTGACCGTGACGTGCCAGACGCCGGGGGTGAGGTTGATCCTGATCGGCTCCGTGCTCGACGCCATCATGCGCACGAAACCGTTGTCCATGACCGATGAATCGGCGGCCGACACGGCGTGATAGCGGGCGTTGAGCGGCGCGTTATCGCGCGCGTCGACGACGCGCAGCAACACCCCCGGCGTCGGCGTCAGCTTGATCTCCACCGGCTCGGCGCCGTTGTCCGTCACCGCGAAATTGACCGTCACTCCGCCGTAGCCGCTCTTGTCCGCGGTCGCTTTGTACGAGCCGGCGGGCACCGTGTCGAACGAGAAATTGCCGCCCGCGTCGGTGCTCGACGGCGTGCCGCCGAAGAAGCCGCCGCCACCGGTGCCGCTGTCGGTTCTGCTGATCGTCACCATCACGTCCTGCAGCGCCTGTCCGGTCGCGCTGTCCGCGACGCGGCCGCGCACTGTCGTGCCGTGCACGTCGATATCGAAATTCGCCGAGCCGTCGACGGTGTACGAAGTCGCGTACGTGCCGCGCGCCGGATCGACCACCGTCACGCTGTACCTGCCGTTGTCGAGGCCGCGCACTTCGTAGCGTCCGCTGCTGTCGGTCGAGACGCGCTCGTTTCGGCCGACACCGTTGAACATCACCATTGCGCCCGCCACCGGCTCGCTGCCATTGCGCGTCACGCGGCCCTTGATGCTGATGTCGCCGGTGAAATCGAAATCGACCGTCACCGCGACCCCTGCATCGACCTGCACCGCCTTCGCCGGCGCGGTGCGGCTCGACGTCATCTGTCCCGCGCGTGCGTTGACGCGAACGGTGCCGATCGGCGCGCCGTCGATGTGGTAGTTGCCCGACGAATCGACCGGTGCCGACGCGTTGCCGTTCGGCGAGCTCGCGTACACCGTCGCGTTCTGCAGCTCCGTGTCACTGAGGCCGGTCACGTGGCCGGTGATCGTGCCGCCGCTGCGCAGCGTGAGGCGGACCAGGTCGTTCGCCGTGACATCGACGTCGCGCATGATCGCTTCCGCGTAACCGTCCTTCGAGGCGCTGAACTGATAGTGCCCGGGGGCGAGGCCGTCGAACGAGAAGCTGCCGTTCGAATCGGAGCGCACGCCGCGTCCGAAGCCCGGATCCGCGGCCGACTGCGCGCGCACCTGCGCGTCCGCGATGGGCGTCCCTCCGTCATTCACGACCAGACCTGCCGCATGAGCTCCGGAAGTGAGCTGCGCATCGACCTGTATGTGATCGCCGGAGAGATCGACCGTCTTCGACGTCGAGATCAGGCCGCTGCGGCTGAAGACGAGCGTCTTCTCGCCCGGCTCGACGTTCTCCAGCGTGTACTCGCCGCCCGGATCGGTCGTCGTGTACGGATCGTTCATCCCGCCGCCGCGCATTGCGCGGCCGCCCGCCATCGCGTCGATGCGCACCACGGCGCCGCCGGCGGGCGAGCTGTCGGGACCGGTGACGTGACCGGTCACGCGCACGCCGGTCTCCAGCGCCACCTCGACGTTCTCGATCGCTTTGCCGTTGTCGAGCGTGAGATTCGGCACGCGCGTCTGCACGTAGCCGGGCGCATTGACGGCCAGAGTCAGGGAGCCGAGGGGGACGTTTTCGAGGGTAAAGGAACCGTCGTCGCTGGTGATGTTCTGCATCGACGGAGCCATCATCATCACCATGCCGCCGCCGCTGCGCATCGGGATGATGCCGGCCTCGAATGACTTCACCGGCGAGTGCGTGCTCTTGTCGACGACGTGTCCGCTGATGCGGCCGCCCGGCGGCAGATCGATGTTGACGTCGTTCGCCGGCGCGTTCACCGCGCGGTTCATCTGGATGAACTCCTCGCGCTTGCTGAACGCGATCATCATCTCGCCCGGCGCGAGATCGCTGATGCGGAACGTGCCGTCGGGGAGCGTCTGCACCGGCAGCATCGAATCGCCGCCGATCGGAATCACGTTCACCCCTTCGACCGGTTGTCCGCCGCGCGTCACGCGTCCGGTGACCTCCACGCCGGGGTCGAGCGTCACTTCCACCGGCTTGCTGCTCGCGCTCACCTGCTGCGCGCGCAGCGTCTTGCCCGCGTAGCCTTCGCGCTTGAAGCCGACGTCGTACGTTCCTTCCTTCACCCGCATCGTGAAGCGGCCGTCGGCGCCGGTGCGGACGACGTCTTCGTCCGGTCCGCGCATGATGTTGTTGATGATCATGCGGCGGATGTTGGCCGCGCCGCCGCCCTGGTTGTTGCGCGTTTCCATCGCGCCGACGGCGACGCCGGCGATCGGTTTCCCTTTCGAGTCGATCACCCGTCCTTCGAGCACGATGCCGCGCGGCAGCGTGATCACCACGCCGCTCTTCCGCTCGCCCGCTGCAACTTTCAACGTCGACGAGCGCGCATTCGGCATCCCGCGCTTCGTCGCTTCGAGCTGCACGTCGCTCTCGGTGTCGAGGCGGATCATGAAGCGGCCGTCGGGCGCGGTGAGCGACGGACGGGCGCGGTCCATGATGCGCATCCGCGTCATGTTCATGCCCGGCTCGTTGCTCGCCTGCCGCTCCTCGATGTGCGCGCCGCCGATGCCCTGCTTGTCCTCGTTCATCACCGTTCCGGAGATCCGTCCGAGGGGCGTTCCGTAAAGTGCTTTCTGGGCGGTCTGGCCGGAGGGGATGTGGACCGAGACGTTCACCATCCCGTAGTTCGGACGCGAGGTGACGATGTCGTAATCGCCGCCGTTGATGCCGGCGATCGCGTAGTTCCCTTTCGCATCGCTGATCGCGGTGATGCCGCCCGCGACCACGATTGCGCGCGGTGCGATCAGGCGGACTTCCGCGCCGGCGAGCGGCGCCTGCGTCTTCGCGTCGCGAACCGTGCCAGTGAGCGACGCGCCTTTCGCGAGCTTCAGCGTCAGCGGCGATTTGATGTCCTTCGAGAACGGACGCGTGGCGAGGCGGTTGTCGATGTGCGCTTCGAGCGCGTCGAACTTCTTCGGCAAATGCGCGATGGTGAACGTGCCGTCGTCCGCGCTCTTCGTCACCCAGATGTCGTCGACGAACACGCCCGCGTTTGCGACCGGCGTCTGTCCGTCTTCCGCAACGACTTTGCCGCTGAACGACGTTCCGCCGTCGAGCGCGATGTCGACGCCCTTCGATGCCGTCACCCGTCCGATCAACTGCTGGTAGACGGCATAGTCGGGATGCTGCACGACGATGCGCGAGCCGGTTCGCGCCGGATCGGGGAGCGAGTAATGGCCGGTTGCGTCGGTGGTCGAAAGGAGCTCGCCATATTCTCCGGCGACGAGCACCTTCGCGCCCGCGACCGGTTTTCCGTTCGCGGTGATCGTCCCCTGCTTCATCTGCGACGGCATCAGCTGGATCACGCCCGCGTCGTCGTCCGCTGCGGCGCGCTCGCTCTGCGGCGCGAATCCCGCCGCTTCGAAGCGCAGATCGACGACGGAGCTCTTCGGCGCATCGATCGAGAAGTTGCCTTTCGAATCGGTCTGCGTCGTCCCGAGCGGCTTGCGCACCGGATCGGCCGACATCACGCGCGTGCGCCGCGCTTCGAGCGATTCGAGGCTGAACGCTGAGACTTTCGCGCCGGCGACGGCCTGCCCGTCAGGATTGATCACCGTGCCGGTGATGGCTGCAAATGCAGGGATTGAAGCAAAGATGACGATGCATGAAAGGAGACGTGCGCGCATAGTTCCTCTACGAACCTCAGGTGAGTTCGCTGAATTTGACGAATGAATGCCGGAACAGTTTGCAACGGGGATGGCGTTCCGTCACGCATGAACAAGCCGGTGCGGCGGGAGATCCTGCGCCAGCGCCTCGATCAGCTGGTCGCGACGTTCGACGTCTCGACGATCACGCCCGATCCGCTCGAGCTCGTGCTGCGCTACTCCGATCCGCTCGACCAGGAAGTCGCCGGCCTGCTCGCCGCCGCGTTCGCGTACGGCCGCGCCGACATCGTCGTCGCGAACATCGGACGCGTGCTCGATGCGATGACGCCGTCGCCGTATGCGTACGTCGCTCGTTTCAACCGGCAAGATGCAGAGCGCCGCTTCGCTTCGTTTTCGCATCGTTTTCAAAAGATGCCGGAGCTGGTCGCGCTCCTCGACTGCATCGCCCGCGCAGTCAACCAGCACGGCTCCCTCGGTGCGCTGTTCGAGAAGTGCTACGACGGTCGCGACAACGACATCGGCCCCACTCTCGCGCGATTCGTCGAAGCACTCCACCCCCGCGGGGGGGTGTCGTATCTGCTCACGTCTCCCAACGACGGCTCCGCCTGCAAGCGCATGAACCTCTACCTCCGCTGGATGGTCCGCCGCACCTCGCCCGACCTCGGCCTCTGGGCGTTCGTCGATCCGTCGAAGCTCGTGATGCCGCTCGACACCCACATCCACCGCATCGCCACATTCCTCGGACTCGGCCGCCGCAAGTCCGCCGATTGGAAAGCCGCACGCGCGATCACCGATCAGCTCGCAACATTCGATGCCGCCGATCCCGTCCGCTACGACTTCGCCCTTTGCCGCCTCGGCATCCTCGATCTCTGCAGCCGCAGGCGCCGCAAGGAGAACTGCGACGTCTGTCTGCTGCGCGACGTATGCAGATTTCCGGTACGCTAATCCAATCCTTTGTACTTCTCCCCGCGTTCAAGGAAGTGAAGCACTCGCTTCAATCGTTTGGATTCAGCAACTTAAGTGCACATTTCCCGCGGCACTCCCTGTGAATACCCCCGCCACGGCACGCGCATGCGCAGATCGGTCCTTTCGAATGTAGTGATCGGGTTGCTGACGGTGGCGATCGTCATCGGCGCCTTCGCCTCGTTCCAGCGCAAGCGTTCCTCCTTCGAACGGATCGACTTCACCTTCCGCCGCAACAACGGCGTCATCGTCGTCAAAACGGTCGATCCCGGCAGCGGCGCGGAAGCCTCCGGCCTCAAACCGGGCGACGCGATCTGGCTCATCGGCGACACACCGACCACCGAAATCGAAGGACTGCAGAAGACGCTTCGCCGCATCGGACAGACCGTACCGATGCTCGTCCAGCGCAGCGGGCAAACGGTCACGCTCCACTACCGCGCGCCCGAGCTGAAGATCGATTACCCGTATCTCATCCTCAGCTTCATCGGCTTCCTCTATCTCGCGATCGGACTCTTTACGTTGTTCCGAGGAAACACGAGGGAGAGCGCGCTCTTCTATTTCGTGACGCTGTTGTCGTTCGTCGTCTACGTCTACACGCCGGCGGGCGACATCGACTTCCTCTACAAACTTCTGGAAGTGACGGAGGAGATCGCGATGATCCTCCTCCCGCCGCTCACGCTGAACTTCTTCCTGCTCTTCCCGCGGCCGATCGTCCATCACCGCGGCATCCTCGCGTCGCTCTATCTGCCGCCGCTGTTGCTCGCCGCGTGGGACACCGACCTGCTGGTGTTCAACAACGTCGTTCCGGTGATGCCGGCGGCGCGCTCGTTCGAGCTGATCTTCCGCTGGGAGCTGATCCACTTCGCGATCTACTTCACGCTGGCCGTCGTCGCGCTCGCGTACACGTACCGCAAGGCCGCCGCGGTCGGAAAGAAACAGATCAAGTGGATCTACCTCGGGATGGTCCTCGGATTTCTCCCGTTCCTCGCGATCTACATCATTCCGTATCTCGTCTCCGGTCCGGTGCGGCCGGTTTACTCGACCATCTCGATTCTTCCGCTTGCGCTGATCCCGCTCGCGTTCGCCGCCTCCATCCTCAAATACAAGTTGTGGGACGTCGAGGTCGTGATCAAGGAGATCCTGGCGTACTCGGTCGTGTTCGCGTTCGGCATGATCGCGTTCTCGACCGTGAACCTCGTGCTCTCGCACCTGATCGAAGAGCGCTCTGCGATGGAGCGCAACTTCCTCGCCTTCACCTCGGGACTGCTGATCGCCGGCGTGCTGATTCCGGTCAAGTCGCGCATCGAGTCGGTGATCGAGATGTTCCTGTATCGCGACTCGTACCGGCACCGCAAAGCGATCACCGATTTCGCGCAGGAGCTCGCGACGTTCCACGACGTGCACGAGCTGATTTCGATGATGCGCGAGCGTCTCCGCGCCGCGCTCGACATCGATCGCATGAACCTCTTCCTGCGCGAGGGCGTCACGTTCGTGGTCTATCAGCCGGAGTCCTCGGTGCCGCGCCGCGCGACCGCGGAGGACTTCGGACAGATGCCGGCCGAAGGTCCGATGGTCCTCACCGAGCCGCGCCTCCCCGACGCGTCCGACGTGCCGTGGCAGCTGCTCAAGTCGGGATATCGCTACGTCTTCCCGCTGCGCAATCGCGGCGAGCTGCAGGGCCTTCTCGTCCTCGGCACGAAGCGCGGTGAAGAGCCGCTGTCGCGCGACGACCTGCACCTGCTCGAATCGCTCACCGCGCCGGTCGCGCTGGCGATCGAGAACTCGCGCCTGTACGGACGTCTGCGCCGCCAGCTCGAAGAGATCCGCGCGCTCAAGGAGTACAACGAGAACATCATCGAATCGTCGTCATCCGCGATCGCCGTCGTGGCCAGTGACGGCACGGTGCTCACCGCGAACCGCGCGTTCTGGGAGCTCGTCGCGGCCGAAGGCGAGGACGAGCCGATGGCCGGTCTCTTCCCGCCGTACGATGAATTGCGCAGCGGCGCGACGCGCACCATCGCCACGCATTTCGTCAATCGCCAGGGCGTCGAAAAAGAGGTGACCGTCACCGCCAGTCCGCTGCATGCGGACGACATCAACGGCGCCCGCGTCGTGGTCATCGGCGACATCACCGATCGGGTGCGGCTGGAGCGCGAGCTCGAAGGCAAGGAGCGTCTCGCGTCGCTCGGCCTGCTCGCCGCGGGCGTCGCGCACGAAGTCAACACGCCGCTCACCGGCATCTCGTCGTACGCGCAGATCCTGCTCAAGGACATTCCGCCCGACGATCCGAAGTACCGCGTCCTGAAAAAAATGGAGCAGCAGACGTTCCGCGCATCGAAGCTCGTGAACAACCTGCTCGACCTGATCGCGAACCGTCCGCGCACGCGCGAGCTCGTGTCGATTCCGGAGCTCATTGACGCGACGGTCGCGCTGCACGAAGACGTGATGGCGCCGAAAAACATCGCCGTGCACGCCGGCGACACTCCCCCGTTGCAGACGCGCGGGAACTTCAACGACCTGCAGCAGGTTCTGACCAACGTGCTCCTCAATGCAAAAGATGCAGTGGCCGAACAGGGCAACATCTGGATCGATGCATGCGAGGAAGGCGAGCGGGTGATCATTCGCGTGAAGGACGACGGCAAGGGCATCGCGCCCGAACTGATCGATCGCATCTTCGACCCGCTCGTCACCACGCGCCGCGGACAGGGCGGCACAGGCCTCGGCCTGGCGATCTCGCGCCGCATTCTCAATGCATGCGACGGCGACATTTCAGTGAAGAGTGAAGTGGGCAAGGGAGCCGAGTTTTCGATTTCTTTGCCCAGAGTATCCAACCCCAGTGTCATCCTGAGCCGCTCAGATGGCGAAGGACCCGCAGCTTCAGACCCAGATCGAAAACATGCGCATTCTCATCGTTGATGACGAAGAAGTCCTGCGCGACGTGCTGGAGACAGTGCTTCGCCGTGAAGGATTCGAGGTGCTTCTCGCCGCGAGCGGCGAAGAGGCGCTGAACGTTCTCGACGGCGACGAGAACGTCGATCTGGTCATCCTCGACATCATGCTGCCGGGCATCAGCGGCATCGACACGCTTCGCTCGATCCGCGTGTCGACTCCGAGCCTGCCGGTCATCGTCATCACCGCCTTCTCGTCGATCGACGGCGCGATCGAGGCGATGAAGCACGGCGCGTATCACTACATCCCGAAGCCGTTCAAGAACGAGGAAGTCGTCATCACCGTCAACAAGGCGCTCGAGCAGCGCCGGCTGTCGAATGAGAACGAGCGGCTGAAGGAAGAGCTCTCCGAGAAGTACGCGTACTCCAACATCATCGGCAAGAGCGAAGTGATGCGGCGCGTGTTCGAGCTGATCCGGCTCGCATCGCCGTCGCGCTCGAACATCCTCATCGCCGGCGAATCGGGCACCGGCAAGGAGCTCGTGGCGAAAGCGATTCATCACGCGTCGCCCCGCGCGCGCAATGCATTCGTCACCGTCAATTCGGGATCGCTTCCGCCGGAGCTCCTCGAATCGTCGCTCTTCGGACACATGAAGGGCGCATTCACCGGCGCGATCGCCACCAA
>DATEZA010000243.1:0-3446 GCA_035255945.1 Thermoanaerobaculia bacterium | reverse complement strand
GACTTCACCACGGCCAACAATGCATATATCGGCGTCGGCAATTATCCGAACGCCTCCGATATCGGATTTGTGAACAGAACAAGCAATGGGATTCTTGCCGGATGTGGCGGCGAAACCGGCTCATTCAACATTAGTGCTGCCACATATGAAAAACGGCCGGGCGGCTCCTTTCACATTCTGCAGCTCAACATGACGTTCACGATCCAATGCCGCGATGCGACCGGTGCGTTGCATGGGACTCTGGTTTACAGCGACACCCATGAAAACGGAGATACAGCAATTACTCCGCCGACGAGTGGCGGGACGGGAGGCGGAGGTGGGACAGGCGGTGGAGGCACGGACACGGGCGGTGGCAGCACTCCGCCTCCAACGGCTGCTTCCGATCTCCAGATCTACACCTCTGACGATTACACGCAGCAGCCGCTGGCAATGCTCAATGGGCAGACGATGTCGGTGCCGATGCACATTTACTCGCTCACCGGCTTCAGTTCGGATGTCTCGCTGACCGCATGGAGCGATTCGCCGGAGAACAACGACTTCCACGTCTCGATGACGCCCGGCACGATCGCCAGTCCGGGCGAGGGCGACGCAACGCTGAAGATCGACGTTGGCCCGATGGCCCTTCCGCGCGATTACATCGTGACGGTCGCCGCGACGACGAATGAGACGACGCCACGCACGTTCTTCGCGAATTACCTCATCACACTGAACTGCGACCCGCCGATGATCCTCGGCATCGATCAGCCGCAGAATCAGAGCGTGACGCGCGGTTCATCCGCGACACTCACCGTGAAGCCGACCGGCAGCGGGCCGTACACCTATCAGTGGTACAACGGCTGGTCAGGACTGACCTGGTCACCGGTGGGTGGTGCGACGAAGAACGCGTTCACGACACCGGCGGTCAACGGCGAGAGCACCTACTGGGTGCGCATCTCGAACGCATGCGGCAGCGTCGATTCGAACGCCGTCACGGTTTCGCCGAAGTAGATTCGTCCCGATCACTCTTGCGCCTCTCCTCACCCTCGGGTGGGGAGAGGCGCTTTGCATTTGCGAGCGAGAGACAGAGCTTGCGGAGCTGCGAAACCTGATGGATGCGCAGCGCGATGGCCCGATCGGAGTAGTCGACGTCGCTCATGACTCCAGTTTCTCGATGCGAGATCGAGCTTGCTTGACCGCCCGCGCTTCAGTGCGATCAGTCCCTGCTTTGAAACGACGACGAGCTCCGCACCGAGCCATTCATGACGCTCGCACGCGCGACGTCATTCCGAGCGTAGTCGAGGAATCTGGGCGGGCGGGGGCGCGATGAGCGAGCCGCACGTCCGCGCAGGTCCCTCGACTACGCTCGGGATGACGGCGGATCACGCGAGGGCCTCGGTCACGGGTTTCCCAAACGTGCTCGAAAGGCGGCGTGACGAGAAGAAGATCGAGCATCAGCACTTCACCATCATTGTCGATCTTCGACACGAGGAGCCCAACGGCCTCGTAAACCGAGTGCTCCGATTCGGGCCGGATCAACAGATCGATATCAACGGTGGCTCGCGGAAACCCGTGCACGCCGACCGCCAGTCCGCCGCACAAAGCGTACTCGATGCCGCGCTCGTTCAGCACGTTGCGAACCGCATCGAGCTCCCGTTCGAGGTTGAGCACTTAGGCCCCCAGCAGCTCCCGCAACGCGCCACTCGCCCGCTCCAGCGCTTCGTTCAAACGATCCGCATCCTTGCCGCCTGCTTGTGCGAGGTCGGGTTTGCCGCCGCCTTTGCCGCCGACGATCGGTGCGAGTTGCGCGATGAGTTTGTTCGCGGGGACGCGATCGACGAGGTCCTGCGTCACCGCGGTGAGCAATGTCACCTTGCCGTCGGCGGTCGTGCCGAGGACGACGACGCCGCTCTTGAGCTTGGAGCGGAACGTGTCGGCGAGATTGCGGAGATCGCCGCCGCTGATGTCGTCGACGCGTTTGGCGAGCAGCTTCACGCCGGCCACGTCGACGGCCGTATCTTCGACAGGCGAGGCGCCTGTCGCCACACCGCCGCCCGAGGCGAGCTTCATCTTCAGCTGCTTGATCTCTTTCTCGAGCGACTTCTGCTTCTCGATCAACTGCGCCTGCGTCTCATGCGCGTTCGCTTCGACCTGGCGGAAGTGCGACAGCGCGCCGCGTCCGGTGAGCGCTTCCATGCGGCGCACGCCGGCCGCGATGGAACGATCGCTGACGATCTTGAACACGCCGATGTCGCCGGTGCGATTGACGTGGCAGCCGCCGCAGAACTCGCGCGAGTACTCGCCCGCCGAGACCACGCGCACCTGCTCGCCGTACTTTTCGCCGAACATCGACACGGCGCCGGTCCGCTTCGCTTCCGCGATCGGCATGACGTGCTTCGTCACTTCGAGGTTCTCGCGGATGCGCGTGTTGACCTCGTCCTCGATCGCGCGCAGCTGCTCGTCACTGAGCGGCTGATTCCACGTGTAATCGAAGCGCAGCCGATCGGGCGCGACGAGCGAGCCGGCCTGCTGCACGGTCGCGCCGAGGATGTCCTTCAGCGCTTTGTGCAGCAGATGTGTGGCGGTGTGATTCGCGGTCGTGTCGAGGCGCTGCGGCACCGGCACGGATGCGCGCACCTGCGTCTTTGGCGCGAGCGAGCCTTCCTCGACACGAATGCGCGAGATGGTGATCTCGCCCACTTTCTGCGTATCGAGAACCGTCGCCCGTCCCTGCGGCCACTCCAATGTGCCGGTGTCTCCGATCTGTCCGCCCGACTCCGCGTAGAACGGCGTCGGCGTAATGACCACGCCGCCTTCCATGCCGTGATGCAGCGCGTCGGCAGGCTTTCCGCCGATGAACACGGCCTGAACCGAAGACTCCACATCCGTGTAGTTCTCGTAGCCGACGAACTGCGTCGGAAGCAGCTTCTCATTCAGGATGGCCGAGGCATCGGCATCGATGGTGAACTTAGACGACGCTTTCGCCTTCGCCCGAGCGCCGTCCATCATCGTCTCGAAGCCCGCGCGATCGAGCGTGACGCCTTCCTCCTCCGCGAGCTCCGCGATCAGATCGAGCGGAATGCCGTACGTGTCGTAGAGGCGGAAGAGCTCCTCGCCGGAGATCGTGCGTTCCCCACGTGCGCGGATATCGTCAAGTACTTGACCAACGCGCTCCATCCCGGTCGACAGCGTGCGCGAGAACCGCTCCTCTTCCGAGCTGAGCGTCAGGATGACCGCTTCACGGCGCTCGACGAGCTCGGGATACGCACCCTCCATCGATGCCACGACGGAATCGACGAGATTCGTCAGCAGCACGGGCTGCGGGAGTTTGCGGCCGAAGCGGATCGCGCGGCGGATGATGCGGCGCAGGACGTAGCCGCGTCCTTCGTTCGACGGAATCACGCCATCGGTAATGAGAAACGTCGCCGCGCGCGCGTGATCGCAGAGCACGCGCACCGCGGTATCGAGCT
>DATEZA010000242.1:0-9927 GCA_035255945.1 Thermoanaerobaculia bacterium | reverse complement strand
GACGTCCGCGCTCCGATTTACCGGTCCTGGATCACGCGGCCGAGGTACTCCGTGTCATCGATTGGCGGAGCGACGGTGACGACGAACGAGCCGGTCGCGGTATTGCCCGCTTTGTCACTCGCCGCGCAACTCACGTTCGTCTGTCCCGGCGCAAAGAGCGAGCCCGACGCGGGGTAGCAGACCACGTCGTCCGCGCCGTCGATCGTGTCTCGCGCCGATGCGTCGTAGCTCACGATCGCGCCCTCGCTCGAAGGTGCCTGCGCCGACACTTCGCGCGGCAGGAAGAGCTGCGGCGCGGTCAGGTCCGCGACCTTCACGGTGAATAGCTCCGACGCGGCGAGCGAGACGCACTTCACCGTCGTCACGCCGATCGGGAAGAGCGACTCCGGCTTCGGATCGCACTGCACCTCGACTGAATTGCCTTTGAAATCGGTCGCCGCCGGTTTGTACGTGACGACCGTGCCATCGATCGACGCCGCATCCGCGATGATCGACTCCGGCACGACGAGCGCCGGCGTGTCGCCGTCATCGCCCGCATGCACGCGGAACGTCAGCACGCCCTGATTCTTGAAGCGATCGAAGCTCGTGCAGGTGACGGTCGTGGTGCCGAGGCGGAAGAGCGCGCCCGATTCGGGAAGACAGCTCACCGTCGCTTCGGGATCGACCACATCCGCGACTTTCGTGTCCCACTTCGCGACCGCGCCTTCCTTCGTGCCGAAGGCGAGCAGGTCGGGCGTCGAGACTTCGATCGCGGGCGGAGTGGTGTCGGCGACCTGCACGTCGAACGTGCCGCGGGTCACGCCGCCGAAATCATCGGTCGCGGTGCAGGTGACGGTCGTCTTGTCGAACGGGTAGAGCTCGCCTGCTTTGTGATCGCAATCGATGTAGGTGTTCTGTCCGAAGTCGCTCGCGGCCGTCACCTCGAAGTTCGCGATGCCGCCCCGCAGACTCGTCGCTTCGACGAGGAAGATGTCGGGGATGTGCAGCACGACGGTGGTGCCCTGGACGGAGAGCGTCGACGGATTCGAGTCGATCGTGCCGCCGGTGCCGTTCGGTACGCGCACGGTGACGGTGTAGTTGCCCGGCACGTTGAGCACCTGGAGCGGCAGCCAGACGTACATGCGGCTGTCGGTGCCGGTGCTCGGACTGATGGATGCGGTGACCGGACCGCTGAAGATGATGCTGACGCCGCTGAGCGGCAGGAAATGCGAACCGTCGATGGTCATGAACCACTCGCCGCTCATCATGCGAACGGAGGATGGCGAGATCGAGGTGACGGTGGCGGCGGAGCGGGCAAAAACCGGCAGTGCCGCGAGTATGAGCAATGCGAAGTACGACGCGGGGCGGGACACGCGCATCTAATTTCCTCCCAGAAATAAGTGAGGAGCAAGGTATGGGTGGAAACCGGAAGTGGCCGTGAGGTAGGTCACAAATGGAAAATAATCAAATCGCAGGCTCATCCGCGAGACGAGTCGGGGAAGGCAGTCGAGCTCACCCGTCGTCTCGCGATCGCGGCGATTCTCCGAGGCGTGGTCGAAGTTCACGCGAGACGTCGATCCGGCCGCAGTCTTTGCCGGCTCGACACGAACGTCGTGTCCGAGCCTTTGCTGCAGCGGCACGAAGACGAGATCGCGATTCCGGCGGTCGTCTGGCACGAGCTGCTGTTCGGAGTGGCGCGGCTTCCGAGCTCGCGCCGGCGTGACGCGATTCAGCGCTACCTCGATGAAGTGGTGCTGCGGACAATGCCGATCCTCGACTACGACCGCGCCGCGGCGGAGTGGCACGCAGCGGAGCGCGCGCGCCTCGTCCTGCGCGGAGAGACGCCGCCGTTCGTCGATGGCCAGATTGCGGCGATCGCGTACGTTCACGACCTCGCGCTCGTCACGCTCAACGCGAGCGACTTCCGCGCATTTCACGGCCTGCGCGTCGTCGGCTGGCACTAGGAGCGCGGACGTCTCGTCCGCAGTCGCCGGACGTCTCGTCCGGCGACACGTTTCCGTGAGTTAGCCGCCGAGCGGGACGCTCGACGGCTGCGGACGAGGACGTCCGCGCTCCGTTATGCATACCGCGAGGGCGTCATCCCGAACGTCCGCTTGAATGCCGCGATGAATGCGCTCGTGCTTGCGTAGCCGGCATCGATCGCCGCATTCGTCACCGACTCGCCGCCCGCCAGCAATCGCACGCCATGCAGCAGTCGCAAACGCCGCCGCCACTCGCCCACCGTCATCTTCGTCTCGATCAGAAACAGCCGCTCCATCGTGCGGCGGCTCGCGCCCGCGTGATGCGAAAGTGCGGACACCGATCGCGCGTCGTCCGGCGCTTTCTGCAGCAGCGACGCGAAGCGGCGCGCGCGCGCATCGCGCGGCATCGGCAGTTGCAACGGCACGTCGGGCGCGCCGACCAGCTCGTCGAGCAGCACGCTGATGAGATGCGCCTGCGACGGTTTCCTGCGATCGAGCACGCCAATGCGGCTGATGTGCAGGATCAGCTCGCGCATCAGCGCCGGGATGTTCACCATGCACGTCTCGCGCGGCAGTCCCTTGGCCAGCTTCGGCGCGAGGTACAGCGTCCGTACCGACACCGGCGCATGCATCTCCTCGGTATGCCGCACGCCCGCCGGCAACCACACCGCGCGATGCGGCGGCACGAGCCACGTCGCCGAGTCCGTATGCACGCGCATCACGCCCGACGCCGCGTACGTCAGCTGATCCCATTCGTGCACGTGCTCGCTGCTCGTCATGTCGTGGAGCAGCGTGAGCGGAAACGTGCGCACCCATACGGAACCGTCGGGACGGCGCTGACGCATTTGAAACAAAGATTGACACAATCCCGCAAGTTTGCCGAGGACTTCGGGACTATCTTCAACGCATGCCGAACCTCTATCACTTCGCGATCAATGCCGACGACGTCTCCCGCGCGCGCCGCTTCTACGAAAAAGCATTCGGCTGGAAATTCAGCGCGTGGGGACCGCCGGATTTCTACATGATCGACAACGCAGGCGTGACCGGCTCGCTGCAGGGCCGCCGCGAGCTGGTCAAAGGCCAGCGCATGACCGGCTTCGAATGCACGATCGAAGTGCCGGATCTCGACGAGACCGCGGCCGCGATCACGAAGGCGGGCGGCAAAGTGATCATGGAGAAATCGATCATCGTCGGCGTCGGCGCGTTGATGTTCTTCAATGACACCGAGGGAAACTCGTTCGGCGTGATTCAGCCGGATGAGCACGCGGAGTAACCTGATGCAGGTTGCTCCGTACGACATGACTCACCGGACATCGCAGTAACGTCGCTCTCTTGTGTCATCCCGAGCGCAGTCGAGGGATCCCCTCATCTTGCACGCCGATCGTCCACGGCACGGGATGCCTCGACTTCGCTCGGCATGACACGAATGGGCCCGCTCAACATGCGCGCGGAAAAGGCGAGATTGAGGGAACTATGACTATGACTTCCACTTCTCCCCGAGCAATTTCCACCCGCCGTCTTCGAGCCCCATCTCGATTGTGCCGGACGTCTTCTTCCCCTTCTCCATCGAGTCCTCGCCTTCGACCGTCAGCGTCGCGTGGTCGCCGCTGACGAAGCCGCCCGTCACCTTCACCTTGCTCGGGCGCATCAACTTCATCAGCTCGATCATCTGCTTCAACTCGTCCGGTTTCAGATCGGGCATCGGCTGCTTCTTCGACGCGTACTTCTTCATGTCGTTGAAACTGCCGGCGCGCGCGGCCTTGTCGAACGCCAGGTACGCCTTGCCCGGATCGCCGCCGCCGGCCGGCAGCTTCGTGCCGTTCGACGCGTCGAGGGTCAGCTCCTGCGGCAGCGCGACCAGCTGCACCGGCACGGCGAAGCTCACGTCGTACGAATACTTGTGCTTCTCCATGAAATCTTCTTCGCCGTTCGAGAAGAAGCGGCCCGACACGTGTTTGTCGCTGAAGTCCGTCGCATCGAAGTTGAAGAAGCCCGAGCCGCTCAACTGCATCGGGTTCTTCGCGTTCAGCAGCTGCAGGTGATACGGCTTTTCTTCGTCATCGACCGTCAGCACGAGTCCCTGGATCTTGCCGTTCTTCGCATCGTCGTACAGCTTGCGATCGTCGACGAACGTCTCCATCGTCACCGGCTGATCGGTGAGCAGGACCTGCACGTCCTTCTTCTTTTCGTCGAACGCATTCGGGGCGAGTCGCGCGATCGCGTGCGTGAGCTTCACCGACGAGCCGTCGACCTTCAGCGTGCCGGTTGCGCTGCCGTCGGCGATCTTCGGCCCGCTCGCCGCGAGCTCTTTTGCGGCGAGCGCGTTGTCGCCGAACTTCTCGATGCCGAGGGGCGCGCTGAACTTGAAATCGAGCACGGCGACGTCGGTGAAGAACTCCTGATCCTTCGTCACCGACACGCCGCCTTCGATCGCGCTGTTGCTGAACGTGATGCCGGTCAGCTTCACGTCATTCGTCATGACCGGCAGCGACTTGTGCTGCAGCGCTTTCGAATCGATCTCGATCTGCTCGAGCTTCTTCGCTTTGTCGAACTGCAGCTTCGCGGCGACGACGTTGCCGCTCTCGATCGTTTTGCTCCAGCGCATCGAGTCGTTCAGCGCCGCGCGCGGCACCGGACGATCGGTGAGGATCACGACGTAGCGGTCGTTCTTGTCGAAATCCTTCTCCTTCTTCGCGTACGCGAATTTGAGCTTCACCGGCTTGCGATTGATGGTGATCGTGCCGTCCGCTTTGCCCGGTTCGAGCGCGAACGCGGACGCGGCGGCGAGCAACGAGAGGACGAGAGCTCCGAGCGGGCGGAGAGTCATAATGCCTCCTGACTACACACGGGCGGTTGAGGTGATGAGTATGCGACGACTGTGGGCCTCTGCACTTGTGCTCCTGATCACAACGAGCGCATTTGGCGCGAAACCTCCGGCGAAATCGGCTGCCAAATCGAAGGCGACGCAGCAGCTCCTCGACGCCGCCGGGAAGGGCGATGAAGACGCGATCCTCGCCGCGCTCGCAGCGGGCGGCGATCCGAATGCGCGCGATGAAGACAACGCGACGGCGCTCATCCTCTGCTCGACACAATCGCTCTTCGGCAAGGAGCGGAAGATCGTCGAGGCGATGGTCAAATCGAAAGTGAAGATCGATGCCGTCGACAAGGACGGCGCGAGCGCGCTGATCTCCGCGGCGGCAACGGGCCGCGACGGCATGGTGCGGCTGCTCATCGAGAACAACGCGAAAGTCGATCTGCGCGACAACGACGGCTGGACCGCGCTGATGTATGCCGCGACGGGCGGACACTGGAGCGCGGTGCAGGAATTGATCGACGCGAAGGCGGACCTCAACGCGGCGGACAAGAAGGGCTGGACGCCGCTCGGCATGGCGATTTATCAGGGTCGCGGCGCCGCGGCAGAGCATCTGATCAAAGCAGGCGCGAAATTTCCGGAGAAGGGCGCGAACGGCATGACACCGATTCTGCTCGCGATCTACGGACGCGATCTGCAATGCGTGCGGCAGGTGCTCGAATCGGGTCACGCGATCGAAGGACTCGATGAAGATGGCTGGTCGCCGCTCGAAGTGGCGTCGTATTTCGGCGATGGCCAGATCGTGATGGAGCTGCTGCGCGCCGGCGCCGATCCTGCGTTCAAGGACAAGGACGGCAAGACGTCGATCGATCGCGCGAAGGAAAACGAGAACTCGGAGATCGTCGCAATCCTCGGCGGTCCGTGGACCGTCACGAAACCGAAAGGCGGCTCGACGATCGCGCTCAACTGCCCCGCCCTCGGCGGCAAGGTGAATGCGAATTTCACCGTCGACAACGCCACGCTCATCGTCACGACGATGTTCCCCAAGCCGCTCACGTATTACCTCGGCGGCGGCAACACCAATCGCGCGAAGAGCGCGAAGGCGTTCACGTATGAAGGCTCGTTCGCGCCGGCGTACTACCTCGACGTCGATTCGAATGCGAAGACCGGCGCGAAGGAGCAGCTGTTCAAGGAAGCGATCGGCTCCGAGTACGACATCGATTACACGCAGTTCGGCACGAGCGTGACGCTGACGTACAAGGATTCGAAAGGCAACGAGCGCTCCAAGCCGGTGTACGCGAACGTGCTCGATGTGTCGGTGGAAAAAGAGGGGTCGATGATCGATGTGTCCGAGGTGCCGGACGAGAATCGTCCGCGGGCGATGAATGAGAACGGT
Organism: Thermoanaerobaculia bacterium; assembly: GCA_035255945.1. Classification (GTDB taxonomy): domain Bacteria; phylum Acidobacteriota; class Thermoanaerobaculia; order Gp7-AA8; family Gp7-AA8; genus JAJPHC01. Next base: position 3,758 of record DATEZA010000242.1, on the reverse strand, counting down.
GTGCTGATCACGCGCGTACCGCTGTCGCTGATGAACCTCACGCCGGGGAAGACGGTTCGCATGACGGCGAAGATCGGCGCGTGCGGAGAGGGCGTGGTGTCGAAGGTGAAGTTGTGACGATGGATCCGGAGGCGCTGCGAAGGTTCGTGGAGAACCATCGCGCGGCGCAGGAGCGGGAAGCGCAAGAGGTCCGGGGCAACCCGATGCCGTTCGAACGGTCCTGGGCATTCGCGATGGAGTTGCTCCGCTTCGATGAGCAGATGAACGGCGATCCGTTCTCGCGTCACGATCCGATCGAAGACGAGGACGATCGCAGAAAGTACGAAGCGTGGACGAAGTTGCGCACCGGATGGAAGCGTGAGCGCTGATCATCGATTCGGAGCGGCGTTGTTCGCACTCGCCGCGACGATGAACGAATTGTCCGTCCCGTGGATGGTGATCGGCGGCGTGGCGGTCATCGCGGCGGGCGTTCCTCGCGAGACCATCGACGTTGATGCCACGGTTCTCGGCCGCGTGAGCGACGTAGACACACTGCTCTTGACGCTTGGGCGACACGGCATCGCACCGCGCATTCCGGATGCACGGCAGTTTGCGCGCGAACGGGGTGTGTTGCTGCTGATTCATGAAGAGAGCGGCGTAACGATCGAGGTGTCACTCGCGTTTCTGCCATTCGAAGAGCAGGCGCTGCAGCGCGCGCGGAAGAGTGAGGTCGACGGACAGATCGTTCCGATCGCATTGCCTGAAGATTTGATCGTGTACAAGGCGACAGCATGGCGCGACCGCGATCGTTCGGACATTGAACGACTGCTGATTCGCTACATCGACCAGATCGATATCGAACGCGTTCGCTCGCTCGTCGTCGAAATCGCGCGAGTGCTCGATGATCCCTCGCGCGTGGATGCCTTCGACGAGCTCGTGAGGCGCGCGGCGTGCTGACGCATCGCGTCGACGGCGACGGCGCTCCGCTCCTTCTCCTCAACGGCGGCCTGATGTCGATCGGGGCGTGGCAGGCGTTCATGCCGGCGCTCACGCCGCGCTATCGCGTGATCCGCTGCGATTTTCGCGGACAGTTGCTCACGGCGGGGCCGTTTCCGGAGTCGTGGGAGGAGCACGCGAGCGATCTCGTCGAAGTGCTCGATCACCTCCACATTGATCGAGCGCACGTTGCGGGCGCGTCGTTCGGCGCGGAGGTCGCGATGGTGCTTGCCGCGAAGCATCCGGAGCGCGTCGAGCGGCTCACGATCATCACGGCCACCGAGCGCACCACCGAAAAAATGCGAAGCGACGCGCGTGAAGGCGTCCGAATCGCGGAGCGGGCGGCGGCGGGCGGGGGCGGCGGCGAGGAGTTGTTTCGGAGCGTGCTCGAAGCGACATGGAGCGAGTGGTGGCTGGCGACGCAGCCGGGCGACTTCATCGAGCAGCGGCTGCGTCAGGTCGCGTTGCTGCCGCCGGCGTACTTCGCGGGAGCGGCGGCGATCCTTCGATTGCTGGAGACGCTCGACCTGACCGCCGCGCTGAAAGAGATCGCCGCACCAACGCTCGTCATCGGCGGCGAGCACGATCGCGTCTTTCCGCCGGAGCATTCGCGCGCCATCGCCGAGGCCATTCCGAACGCGCGGCTCGTCATCGTGCCGAACACCGGGCACGGACTGATCTTCGAGCGTGCGGGCGAAGTGGTCAAGTTGTTGACGTAATGCGCTTCGGTCGCCGCGCGAGACGCGCGACGACTGCGGATGAGACGTCCGCGCTCCGTTGGCTAACGTTCGCTGTCGAGCATCGCCATCTGCGGCTCGTCATCCTGCCGAACACCGGGCATGGACTGATCTTCATAAGGAGCGCGGGCGTCCTCGCCCGCACCGCGCGGGCGTCCCGCCCGGGCGGCTCTTCGGTCGGCGGACGAGACGCTAACGTTCGCTGTCGAGCATCGACATCTGCCGCTCATCGTAAGGCGTTCCCGCAGCCTCGGGCACCGCGTTCTCGATGCGCGCGATCTCATCGGCGGCGAGCACGATCGCGTCTTTCCGCCGGAACATTCGCGCGCGATCGCCGAGGCCATTCCGCCCGGGCGGCTCGTCATTCTGCCGAACACCGGGCACGGGCTGATCTTCGAGCGCGCGGACGAAGTGGTCAAGTTGTTGACGTAACGCTCTTCGGTCGCCGCGCGAGACGCGCGACGACTGCGGACGAGACGTCCGCGCTCCGTTGGCTAACGTCTTCGTAAGGAGCGCGGGCGTCCTCGCCCGCACCGCGCGGGCGTCCCGCCCGGGCGGCTCTTCGGTCGGCGGACGAGACGCTAACGTTCGCTGTCTAGCATCGCCATCTGCCGCTCGTCGTAACGCGGTCCCGCAGCCTCGGGCACCGCGTTCTCGATGCGCGCGACTTCATCAGCAGACACCGAAACGTCCAGTGCGCCGAGAAGATCGCGGAGCTGCGCCGGAGTGCGCGGGCCGATCACCGGAATGATGTCCGCATCCTTCGCCAGCACCCACGCCACCGCGAGCTGCGGCGGCGTCACACCCTTCTCCTGCGCAAGCTCGCGCAGCACGTCGACCAGTTGCTGATTGCGCGCGAGGTTGTCGCCGGCGAAGCGCGGGAGGTGCTTGCGAAAATCGGACGGCGCCGCAGGCTTCGATCCGGAGAGCAGTCCGCGCGACAACAGTCCGTACGCCGTGACCTTGATGCCGAGCTCCTTCAGCGCGGGCAAGATTTTCTGCTCCGGACCGCGGCTGACGATCGAGTACTCGATCTGCAGGTCGTGAATCGGATGCACCGCCTGCGCGCGGCGGATGATCTCCGGGCCGACCTCCGACAAACCGATCTCGCGCACGTAGCCCGCCTTCACCAGCTCCGCGATCGCGCCGATGGTTTCTTCGATCGGCACGTTCGGATCGAGGCGCGACGGGCGGTAGATGTCGATGTGATCGACGCCGAGGCGGACGAGCGAGTAGGCGAGAAAGTTTTTGATCGCGGCGGGACGCGTGTCGATGCCGATGAACATCCCGCCGGGTGCGCGCATCGCCCCGAACTTCACGGAAAGACGGACTCGATCGCGGCGGTCGCGGATCGCACGGCCGATGAGGAGCTCGTTGTGGCCGGAGCCGTAGAAGTCGCCGGTGTCGAGCAGCGTGATGCCGCGGTCGATCGCTTCGTGGATGGTGGCGATGCCGTCGGCGTCGGTGGTGGGGGCGTAGGAGCCGGACATGGCCATGCAGCCGAGGGCGAGAAGGCGTTTCGTCATATGCAAATGATGGGCGCGCCGGCACATTGCGTTAGCACGAACGATCGTGCTATTTTACGCCGGCACGGAGGTGTTTCACATGCCCGAAGCAGCGCCCGAGATCGGGCTCACCGTCATCCGCGGAGCGCTCCGCGTGCTCTCCCGCACCGCGCCGCGCATCGCCACGCGCGTTGCCGCCGACCTCTTCATGAAACCGCGCCGCTTCCGTACGCCGCCGCGCGAGCAGGCGCTGCTCGAAGGGGCGGAACGGTTCGAGATCCGCGCCGGCGAAGACACCACGATTCGCGCGTGGCGATGGGGCAACGGACCGGTGGTCATCCTCACGCACGGCTGGGAAGGACGCGGCTCGCAGATGGCGTCGTTCGTCGCGCCGCTCGTCGCCTCGGGACGCAGCGTCGTCGCATTCGACGCGCCGGGCCACGGCCGGACCGACGGCAACCGCTCGTCGCTTCCGCATTTCGCGTGGGCGCTGCGCTGCGTCGCCGCATCAGTCGCGAACGACGCCCCGGACGCGATCATC
>DATEZA010000241.1:0-33784 GCA_035255945.1 Thermoanaerobaculia bacterium | reverse complement strand
GATCTCGACGCCGATGTCGTCGATCGACTGCTGCATCTCTTCGCGATCGTCATCGTCGTCGTACTCGCGGCGGATCGCGCCGCTGGCGACGATGTCGTTCGACTTGCCGTTGCGCAGGTGAATCTCGCCTGCGGGGATCTCGATCACCACGCGTTTGATGCCGCGCAGCGGAACGGAGGTCTCGAAATGATGCGAGACATGACGATCGGCGCGTGCGGTGAAGGCGGCGGCGAAGAGGAGCGTGACGATGAGCAGTCTGCGCATGATGGATAGAACGGTGCACGCCGGGAAAAGTTGCAGCGCATAAAAAAACGAGGGGCCGGCGTACACCGGCCCCTCGAACGACTCCCCAAAAGTCGATTGGATCGCTTATTTCTTCTTCGACGACTTCTTCGCGGCTTTCTTGGCAGGTGCTTTCTTCTTAGCGGCCATTATGCTCACCACCTTTCATGCCGTACGGGACCTCCCGGTCGCGCCTACTTGGCAAAAAACGCCGGACTGCTCCGGCAAAGCTCGAGTGCGATGGGATGGGGAAAAGTTGGGAGACGACACCTGACGACCTTCAACATCAACCGAACTCACGATCCAGTTTTTGGCGATCGTCATTTCTGTACGTAATATGAGATGGTTAAACGATATTGTCAAGTAATTGTTTATCAAAATCGAAATCAAACCGCGGTGTTCCACGGTCGTTCCACGAAAATGAAGGCAGAAGGCAGAAGTCAGAAAGCAGAAGTGAGGTACACGCGGCGTGTTTTTTCTGCGCAGGACGACCACGTGAATGATGCAGCGCGCGCGATTCCGCGATGGGCGAGCTCGCGACGCAGCGCGTCATCGCTCGCCACGCGCAGCATCGCATCGGCGAAGTCGTTCGTGTGAATCGCCGCATCGCCGGTGACTTCGACGAGCGCCGCCGCATGTGACGTGATCACCGCCGCGCCGCACGCCATCGCTTCCGCAGCGGGCAGACCGAATCCTTCTTCGATCGACGGCACCACGACCGCGAGCGCGCCGCGGTAAAGCGGCGCGAGATCGTCGACGAAGCCAATGCACTCCACGCCGTCGCGCTGCGCGAAGCGCGCGAACGGCGCACCCGCGAGCACGAGCCGCAGATCGGGACGCGCGATGCGCACCCGCGCGAAGGCGTCGACGAGCGCGTCGACGTTTTTGTGCGGTTTGTCATTACCGACGAACAGAAAGAAGTTCCCCGTCATCCCGAGCGTAGTCGAGGGACCTGGGCGCGTGGCCGGCGCGCCGCCCTCCACCCAGGTTCCTCGACTACGCTCGGAATGACGCAGTAGCGTGAACTGCGGGTCGATTCCATTCGGCGTGACGACCACATGCTCCTCCGCACACCCGAACGTCGCGACGATGTCGCGCTTCACCGCTTCGCTCACCGTCAGCACACGCGCGCTCTTCCGCACGGCGCGGCCGAGCATCGTTCGCGCGTAGAGCGGTTTCAGCGGATTGCGATGCTTCGCGTGCAGGTGGATGAGGTCATGAATCGTGACCACGACCGGCGTTCCAGTGAACGGGACGACGTAGTGCGGCGCGTGAAAGAGATCGAGGCGCGCTTTTTTGATCGCGCGTCCGAGGTCGATGAGCTCGCGGGCGGAGTAATGCGGTGCGTCGAAAGGGACGTGCTCGAATCGCGGTGACACCGGCGACGGCGCGAACACGACGTACTCCTCGGGTGCGCCGATTTCTTCCAGACCGCGCAGCAGGCCGCGGATGTACGTCCCGATGCCGAAGTCGGCGATCTTCCGCGCGTCGATTCCGATTCTCATCCGCGCAACAGCTCCATCATCAATGATGCGCTGCGGTCCCATCGATACAGCTTCGCGCGCTCCGGTCCGCGCGCGCGCAACTCGCGTCGCAGCGATGCATCGCGCAGCACGCGCAGGAGCGCACCGCGCAACGCATCGCGATCGCCGGGTTCGACGAGCAGCGCGGCATCGGCGGCGAACTCGGGGATTGCGCCGGTACGCGTGGCGATGACCGGGGCGCCGCAGGCCATTGCTTCGAGCGGTGGGATGCCGAAGCCTTCGTATCGCGAGGGATAGACGAATGCGAGGGCGCCGCGGTAGAGGTCGCGCAGGCGGTCGCGATTGACGTAGCCGGTGAGCTCGGCGGCAGCAAGCTGCCGCACTCCCCAGCCTTCGTGGCCGCAGAGCACGAGGCGGGGTTTCGGCTGGGGGATGGAGGGCCAGACAGCGAGCAGATCGTCCAGGCCTTTGCGCGGCTCGAGGGTGCCGACGAAGAGGAGGTAATCGCCCTCACCCTCGCCGGGGGAGAAGAATTCATCGACGCCGTTCGGGACGATCTCGATCTTTGCTCGCGGCACACCGAAACCGCGCACGGCCTCCTCGGCCACAGCGCGTGAAACCGCAGCGATGCGATCGGCGCGCTCGAGACTCCGTCCGATGAAGAGGTCGAACGACAGGATCGTCTTCAGCCGGTGACGGCCCGGCATCGTGATCGCGGTGAAGTCATGAATCGTGACCACCGAGCGCCTGCGCCACGTCAGCGGCAACGTTCCGTGCGGTCCCCACAGCACATCGGCATCGATGCGCGGCAGGATCGTCTGCTGCCAGAGCACGCCGAGGGGCGCGCGATCGATGCGAAAACGGCACTGCTCGAGTCCCGATCGATCGTCGATCTCCGCATGCGACGCGATCAGCGGCGGCGGCTCGAACGTGAGACGGCGCGCGATCTCCGCGGTGTGCACGCCGATGCCGGTGCGATGTCCGACGAGAGGGCGGCCGTCGATGAGAACGTTCATGACACGGCGCGGAACACGGCGAGCGTCTGCTCCGCACAATCCGACCATCGAAACTTCGCGGCCTGTGCGCGTCCGCGCTCGATCACCTCGTCGCGCAGCGACGCATCTGACGTGACACGTCGCAGTTGCGCGAGCAATTCGGACGCATCGGAAAAATACAACGCCGCATCGCCGCCGATCTCCGGCAGCGACGACGATCGGGCCGCAATCGCCGGCACGCCGAACGCCATCGCTTCGAGCAGCGGAAATCCGAATCCCTCATAAATCGACGGAAACACAAACGCCTCAGCGCGTTGATATACGGTCGCCAGCCGGGCCGCGTCGACATAATCGAGATGCACGATGCCCGGTTCGCGTAGCCGCGGCGCGATCTCCTGCGCCTTCCAGCCGACCTTTCCCACGACGACGAGCGATCCGTCGTACCCCTCGGCGCGCAGTTTGGCGAATGCATCGAGCAGCACGCCGAGGTTCTTGCGCGGCTCGATCGTGGAGACGAAGAGCAGGTAGCGCGAGGGGAGATCGATCGGCGCAGGCGATGCGGACGTGCCGAGGCCGGAGTGAATGGCGAAGACGCGGGAGGGATCGACGTCGTAGAACGCGAGCAGATCGCGGCGCGTCGATTCGGAAACGCAGATCACGGCGTCGGCGCGCGCGAGCTCGCGCGGCATGTGCGCATTGAGATTGTCGAGCGTCTCCTTCTGCAGCAGCTCGGGAAAACGTTTGTACGTCAGGTCGTGCACGGTGATGACGCGGTGCCGCGCGATCGCGCCGTGCAATCGCGGCAGAAAGTAGTTCGCGCCGAACATCACTTCGGGATCGATCAGCTTCATCCAGAGCACGTACGCGGCGGCGGTGAATGCGCGCGCGAGTCGCGAGACCGGAGCGCCGCGCAGATCGAAGGTGATGAGCTGCGCGTTGGATGGAATCGATGCGTGGAGTGTCGGACCGAGGTCGGTGACGCGCGCGTCGCCGAAGAGAAAGAGCTCGATGTCGTCGTGCTTCGCGAGCTCGTGCAGCAGGAACCAGAGATACCAGCCGATGCCGGTCAGCGGTTCGTAAAACGGACGGATGTCGACGCCGATGCGCAGCCTGCGCTCGCGCGCGCTCGCGGCTCGCCACACTGCGCGCAAACGGCCGATGAACGCCTGGCGTAGAGTGTGAAGAACGATCGCGACCGTTCGGAGCATCGAGCGCGAATCGTAATCGCAATGCGCAAACTCGTCATCGTTCTCGTCGTGCTCATCGCGATCGCCGGCGCGATCGGCGCGTTTCTCTTTTTCACGACGCCGTCGCAATCGCGTGGAGTGAAGTTTCCGATCGGCGCCGCCGATCGTGCGCTGCTCGCGCAGGTGCCGGAGGACGCCGACGCATTCGTCCTCATTCCGAGCGCCGCAGCGTTGCGCGTGAAGCTCGAAGCGAACCCGCTCACGAGCGACCTCCTCACGCGCGCTCCGAACGTTCCGCGCGCGTGGATGCTCGGCGGTGCGGACGTCGTCGCGTGGAGCGCGAACAAGAAGACGACCTACCTCGTGCATCTCGATCCGTTGCGTGCGTTCGTTGCGCGCATGTTCAGCGCGAACAACGGCGCGTTGCTCATCAACGCACGAAGCGAGCATCCGATCGACGGCAGCGAGCTCGATCGCATCATCACCATCGCGAACGGACTGCCGCCCGGTGACGCGCTCGCGGTGCAGCGTGCCAGCGGACGCGGCGCGTTTCCGCCGATCCCGCGGCCCGCAGTCAGCAGCATCGCAGTCAGCGCGGACGAGATCGCGATTACGTCGCGTGCGCCGGCCGATCCGGACGACGTCATCCGGCCCACGCCGATCCGGGTGAGGTTTCCGAAGACCGCGATCCTCACCGCGTCGTTCACCAAGCCACCGCGCGCGCTCGAGCTCAATCGCATCTTCGCCAGACAGATCACGACCTTGCTCGCGGATGGCGGCATGATCGCAATCTACGATGTCGACACCGGCACGCTGATCCCGAAACCGCGCGAGGTGATTGCCATCCCGGCCACTCCCGAGCGGCGCGAGGCGCTGGCGAGCGTCGTCCGGATGATCGGCAGCGCCGGCCAGGAGCTGACCGGCCTCCGAACGGTTGATTCCGGAAACGAGCTCGTCGTCTCGTTCGACCAGAAATCACTGGACCATTATCTAAAGGATGGAGCGGACGACGCCCGATGGCCGGCGAACGTCTGGTCGGCGAAGGTCGATCCGGGTCGTATGGTCCCTCTGCTCAATGAGATAGACGGTAATCCGGCCCTGAAAATCGTCGCGCCGAAGCTGCACCGGTCGGTTCGCGACCTGAAGCACTGGATCGGCTCGATGGAGAAGGCCAAATCGATCGAAGCGGCAGGGTCGAGCGATGGGGTGGCGGAGGACTTGAAGGTCGTGATTCGGTAGGTGTCACCCCGAGCGAAGTCGAGGGGTCCCGTGCGGCAGGGGATGCCTCGACTTCGCTCGGCATGACACCCGGTCAGCGGCGAAATAGTTCCGTCTCCTCAGCAGTTTACGGCGCAGCATGAAGCAGGACCCCATCATCGATTTCGACGTGATCGACAAGGACGGCCCGCAGTCGTACAGCGGCACGTTCGCGTTCACGCCGGACGACCTCGAAGGCGACGAGCTCGAGGCGGTCGGACCGATCGCCATCGAAGCTCATGCCGACAAGGGCAATTTGCCCGGCGAATATGAAATCGAGGGAACGGCGCAGTTCAGCGGCGACCTGAAATGCTCGCGTTGCGTCGAGCCGTATCCGTTTGCGAACTCTTCGACGTTTCACGTAAGATTTCGCCCTCGTCCGCAGGCCCCCGGGGAAAGCGAGGAAGTCGAGATCACCGATGAGGGAGAGCTCGACGTCGAGTATTACTCGGAGCGCGCGGTGCCGTTGAAGAACCTGGCGCTCGAGCAGGTTCAGCTCGCGATTCCGATGAAGCCTCTATGCGACGAGAAGTGTCTCGGGCTCTGCCCGACCTGCGGCGCGAATCGCAACCGCGAGTCGTGCAACTGCGAGGCGACGGTGGGGGACGAGCGGTGGGGAGCGCTGCAGGGAATTCGGGAAGAGCTCGCGAAAAAGAAAGAAAGTTGAGTCGCTCTTTTCAGCGACTGAAATCGCGCAAGCGATCGAAAGGATTCAACGATGCCTAATCCAAAAAGACGCCACTCCAAGGCCCGCACGCGCTCGCGTCGCGCCCATGACTTCCTCCAGCCGAAGTCGCTCTCGACTTGTCCGCAGTGTCACGAGGCGAAGCTTCCGCATCGCGTCTGCCCGAAGTGCGGCTACTACAAAGGCCGCGAAGTGATCGCGGTCAAGGACAACTTCTAGTTTTCTCTGTCGATCCGCGCGAGAGTTGCGGTTGACGATGAGCCAGAAGGAGTCTTTGGCAACTGACGCAGCCGGCCGTGCCGGCGCGATGAGCGCCGGCTGCCGGATTGCACTCGATGCGATGGGGGGCGATCACGCACCGCGTGAGATCGTCGCCGGCGCGCTCCTCGCGGCGAAAGAGTATGCGGTCGAGATCATCCTGGTCGGCCAGGAAGAAGTCGTCCGCAAAGAGCTCGCCGCGCTCACCGAGCAGACGCCGCGCGGCATCGACATCGTCGACGCGCGCGAAGTCGTCGAGATGACCGACTCGGCACTGACGCCGATCCGCAAGAAGCGCAACTCCTCGATCCGGGTCTGCGCGAACCTCGTCGCCGAGGGACGCGCCGATGCGTTCGTGTCCGCGGGCAACACCGGCGCGACATGGACCTCCGCGCGCATGGTCATGGGCATGATCGAAGGCGTCGATCGTCCCGCGCTCGCCGCGATTCTGCCGAGCCAGAACGGACACACGCTGCTGCTCGATGTCGGTGCCAACGTCGACGCGAAATCGAGCCATCTGCGCGAGTTCGCGGTCATGGGTCACTTCTACGCGCAGATGCTCTTCGGCAAAGAAGAGCCGCGCGTCGGACTGCTCTCCATCGGCGAAGAAGAAGGCAAAGGCAACGAGCTGACGAAGGAAACGTTCCGCGTCCTGAAAGAGACCGGCCTCAATTTCATGGGCAATGCGGAAGGCCGCGACGTGTTCAACGGCAACGCCGACGTCGTGGTGTGCGACGGTTTCATCGGCAATGTCGTGCTGAAAGCGGGCGAGGCCCTCGGCGAGTTCGTGAGCAAGACGCTGAAGAAAGAGATGATGGCGTCGCTGCCGCGCAAGATCGGCGGACTGCTCGCCAAGAGCGCGTTCGACGATCTGAAAAAGCGGATGGACTACTCCGAATACGGCGGCGCGCCGCTCCTCGGCGTGAAAGGCGGATGCATCGTCTGCCACGGCCGCTCGAACGCGAAGGCGATCAAGAACGCGATCCGCGTCGCGCGCGACTTCGCCGTCAATCACATCGGCGAAAAGATTCAGGCGAAGATCAGCGACCTGCACAAACGCGAGCACGCGTCGCAGGTTCTCGCCACCGATTAGCGCCCGGCCGGACGCCGTTTGATCTGCGTCTGCTCCGCCTCGATCACGTACGCGCGCACCTGCGAGAAGACGATCACCGCGCGATCGCCTTTCGGCGCAACCGCGAAATCGCTGAACGCGCCCGCGATCACCGGCTCGAGCTTCCCGAGGTACGGACCCATCGAGATCGTCGTGCCGTCATTCACCACGACGCGATAGAACTTGCCGGTCCACAGCGGCAGCGCGACACCATTCGCGATCACGACGATCGGATCGATCGGCGCGCCGTTGCTCGCGACGCGAGTGCCGAACGCTTTTCCCTGCACGGACCACGTCACGAGGCAATCGGAAGGACCGCACGCGAAATGCGGATTCGATCCTGCAGGCGCAATCGAAACGATCGTGTCGTTCGCGATCGGAGTGACCACGCCGGTCGTCGTGATCGACGCAGCACGATGCGCATCGAGCACCGCCGTGTACGTCGAGCCGTTCCAATCGAGCGCGAATGAATTCGCGTCGTCTGCGATCTTGAACTGCAGTCCGATGAGCCCGAGCTTCGCGTTCAGAAAGCGTCCGATGACCTGCTTGTTCTCATCGACCCACGCCACGAGCAGGGTTGCGCCGTCCGATGCGATCTGCGGTTTCGATCCGACCGGCGTGACGATCACCGCCGGCTGATTCGGCCGCGAAACGCGAATCTCGCCGCTCTCGCTCCATACCGTGAACGTCTCGCCGTTCGCGATGACGACATCAGGCGTGATCTGGTTCGGAAATCCGAGGCTGAACGAATTCAGCGTGAGGTTCTCGGCGTCGAGCAGGCGGCCGGTGGCGACTTCGGCGGCGAAATCACAACTGGTCGCGAGCCACGCAACGAACGCGTCATCGAGCGAGCGGACGATGCGCACCGGCCCCGGTCCCGCCGGTTGGTCGTTGCTGATGATCATTCCGGAATCGCTGACGACGTTGTACGCAGTCGCGCCGCAGCCCGGCACCTGCCACACCGCGCGATAGTTCGTGCCGTCCCACATGATGTCGGATGGTCCGATCGCATTCGATGCGATCGGCGTGCGCGTCGCGGGATCGCCCTGTGCCGCGGTGATCGTCATCTCGTACAGCGTGCCGGCGCCCGCGTACCAGAGGATGCGCGCGTCGGTGCCGTTCGATGCAATCGCCGGCTGATCGAATGAATCGACGATGCCGCTGAAGATGTTCGTGACCGCGCCGTTCGCATCGATGAGCGCGGCGTTCGCGCCGAGGTTGTCATTGCGCCAGACGGCGAGCGCGCGATCGCCGACCGTTGTCGCGACGATCACCGTCGTCGATCGATTCGTGCCGCTCATCGCGACATCGTTCGCGACGAAGCTCAGCGTGCGATCGAGCACGATGCGATGAATCGAGCCGTCGTTGTTCTGCCAGATCGCGAAGAGGCGCGTGCCGTTCGTCGTCAGCGCGCCTTCGATCGCGTTCGCCGGAAGCGTGGCCGCGCTCAGCATGCGGCCGTCGGGACCGATGCGGTTCACGAACAGCGAATGTGCGTCGCCGGTCAGCGTGAAGAAATCGCTGCCGATCGATGTGACGTCGAACGCCGTTTGATCGAGCAGGCGCTGCGTCGAGACGATCGGTTTGCCGTCGCGCGCGAGCTCGATGCCGAACCAGCGATGCGACTCGTCTTCCCACAACGCGTACTGATTCGGACCGTTGCTCGCGACGTGCAGATCGCTCTGCGCCGCGGCGAATGCGAGGTCGGCGGAGCTCGAAACAGCCACCGGATTCGTGGTCTGCACGAGCCCCGACGCGCTCGCGCAAAGAAGCACGGTCAGTGCGGCGTTCCTTAGTATCATTCGCGCCGGAGAAGAGCTTGGAACACAACACCGCATTCGTTTTTCCCGGTCAGGGAAGTCAGTATGCCGGAATGGGTAAGGATGTCGCCGAAAAATATCCCGCTGCCCGTCGTGTCTTTGACGAGATCGACAGCCATTTAGGTTTCGCGATTTCGAAGCTCTGTTTCGAAGGCCCGGATGACGAGCTCAAGCTGACCCAGAACACGCAGCCGGCGATTCTTGCGGTGTCGTCGGCGATTCACGCCGTGCTCGAAGAGCTCGGCATCGCCCGCCGCGATCTGGTCGCCGGCCACTCCCTCGGCGAATACAGCGCGATCGTCAGCGTCGGCGGACTGAGTCCTGCCGAGGCCGCGAAAATCGTGCATTTTCGCGGCAAATTCATGCAGGAAGCGGTGCCGGTCGGCACGGGCGGCATGGCCGCGCTGATCGGACCGACGGTCGAAGAAGCGCAGGCGATCTGCGATGAAGCGGCGCAGAACGATGTCGTCTCCGTCGCGAACATCAACTCGCCCGGACAAGTCGTCATCGCCGGCACAGCGGCCGGCATCGCGCGCGCGATCGACGTCGCGAAAGCGAAAGGCCGCAAGGCGATTCCGCTCGAAGTCTCCGCACCATTCCATTGCGCATTGATGAAGCCGGCGGAAGAACGACTGAAGCCGCTGCTCGACGATGCGCAGTTCAAGGACTTGTGGGTGTCGCTCGTGTCCAATGTCGACGCGTCGCCGATCGGTACGCCGACCGCCGTGCGCAACGCGCTGATCCGCCAGGTCGTGTCGCCGGTGCGCTGGGTCGAATCGGTGCAGAAGATGATCGCGATGGGTGTGCGGCGCTTCGTCGAAGTCGGACCGAAGAATGTGCTCACCGGAATGATCAAGCGGATCGATAAGACGGTCGAATTGATCAACGTGTCGGACGTGGCGAGCATTGAAGCGTACGCGGAGAAACTCGCATGAACATCGATCTGACCGGGAAAACCGCACTCGTCACCGGCGCTTCGCGCGGCATCGGCGAAGCAATCGCGCGTCGCCTCGGCGAGTCGGGCGCGAAGGTGCTCTGCGCGGCGCGCTCGATCGATGCAGTGCAACGCGTGGCGAGTGAGATCGGCGAGAAGGGCGTCGCGGTGCAGCTCGACATCACCGCCGCCGACGTGCGCGATCGCATCAAGTCGCTGCTCGAGGAGCACGGCAACATCGACATCCTGGTCAACAACGCCGGCGTCACCGAGGACGATCTCTTCATCCGGATGAAACCGGAGGCCTGGGATCGCGTGCTGCGGACGAATCTCGATTCCGCGTTCAACATCACGCAGGAAGTGTCGAAGAAGATGATCCGCGCGCGCTGGGGCCGCATCATCAACATCACGTCGGTGGTGGGACTGAGCGGCAATCCGGGCCAGGTGAACTACGCGGCGTCGAAGGCGGGCCTCATCGGATTCACGAAGTCGCTTGCGCTGGAGATCGGCTCGCGCAACGTGACGGTCAATGCGATCGCGCCCGGATTCATTCAGACATCGATGACCGAGGCGATGACCGACGATGCGAAGAAGTCGATGACCGAGCGCATCGCCGCGAAGCGCCTCGGCTTGCCCGACGACATCGCGTACGCGGTCGTGTTTCTCGCGTCAGAGCAGGCCGCTTACATCACCGGCACGGTGGTGAACGTCAGCGGCGGCCTTTACATGTGAGCGTGCCGGCCGGCGACTGGTCTTCGCGACCGGGCGAGACGCCCGCTCGCTGCGGCCGAGACGGCCGCGCTCCATGTGAGCGCCGCGCGAACAGCACGAACCAGGCGTGCCGCACGCGTTTGAGCATCGTCTCGAGCCACGATTCCACCCGCACGACATCGTGCTCCGCTCGATAGAACTGCTCCCGCGGCGTCGCGTACGACAGAAACCGATCGCGGCCGAGCAACAGCTGCGATTCGTGACAGCGGATCGCGTCGCGCTTGCACGCCTGCTCGTCTGCGGTGAGCTCGATCGTGAACTGCACGCGCGATTGCGGCCCGTCACCATGGACGACGTACGTGACGATGGGTAGTGGTGGTGTACGACAAGCTCTCAGCTTGTCGTGTCGCGCCTCGTCCCGACAAGCTGAGAGCTTGTCGTACACCACCTGGTGCACATACCACGCGATCGCGCGATGGTCGTAATGCGCATCGAACGATGACGGCGACACGATCAGCGCCGGTTGAAACTCGCGAATCTCGCCCTCGAGCGCATCGAGCAACGCGCGATCGCCGCGACGTGCGCTCGACATCAGCGACTGATCGGCAAAGCCGAGAAAGCGCGCGCAATCGTCGCTGAGTCCGAGGCGCGCCATCGCGTTCCGTGCTTCGGCGCGGCGCACCGCGGCCCATCGCGCACGATCGTTCGCGTCGATGAACAGCTTGCGATAGCGGAAATGCTGCGGCCACGGATTGCGCTCGCCGTCGGTGACGAAGAGAACTCGCACCTCGCGGGCGCGCTGCAGGAGGCCGCTGCACGCGATCGCATCGTCATCGGGATGCGGCGCAACGACCAGGACACGTTCGAACATCGTCAGAAATCCAGATCCCGCAGATGGAACGGCGAGTAGCCGCGCTCGAACGCGGGCGCCCACAACCACGCGACGCGCTCGTTCGTCGATCGCGCGAAGTGATGCGCTCCCGCCGTCAGCTGCACGGCGCCATGATACGGAACGCCGTCCAGCATTCCTGCCGCCTCTCCGTTTTTGTCGATGAGCACATACGAGCCCGCAATCGCAACGTCGAAGCGGCCGTCTTCTTCGAGCACGCCGCCGGCGGCGCGAAGACGTCCGAGGTCGATGTAGTGATGCAGCAGCCACGCTTTCGCATCGGGCGGCCAGAACGCGCCGTCCGCCTGCGCGACGTAGCAGCGCGCGGCGATCATGTCGCGCGCGATCGTGTCGGGGATCATGCGATTTTTCAATTGCGCGCGGCCGATCGCTTCGAAGATGAAGTAGTACGGTCGGCGGCGATAGATCGTCTCGCCCTTGTAATCCATCAGCGGCTCGCCCGGCTTCGTCAGGTGCAGCACCTGATTCATCATCGTGATGAATTCCGGCGTGTCGTTCTTCAGCCAGTCGGTGTCGTGGCCGATGCCGACGATGCAGAGAAGTGTCAAGGCAGCGAGTGCGGGAATGCGGAGCCGGATCGTGTCGATCCACGCCGCGACGAGCATCGCGAAGAACGGCAGGATGGCGAGGAAGTCGCGCGGCGAGATCAGGATCCACCAGCAGCCGAGCGTCGCCGTATAGATCAGCGACATGCGCAGAATGAAGTGGTCACGCACGAAGTAGAAGATCGCGATGAGGATCGGCAGGTAGAGCACGCGCGGCCACACGTGATGCGGCCGCGTGGCGGCGACGAGCTCGTTGAATGTGAAGTTGCAGTAGACGAGATCCGGCCACGCGCCGAGCTTCACGAAAACGAGCGCGAGGATCGCCGGCGCGATCGCGAATCCGCCGATCGCCGGCAGCACGCGGCGCCATTCGCGCCATCGCGGCACGCACGCGAGCAGCAGCGTGATGGCGAGGAGCGACGTCTTCAGCGACACGCATGCGGAGATGCCGAGGAGCAGGCCGGCGACGAAGAACGCTCCGCTGCTGAAGGCGAGGAACGCGGCCATCCAGACGGCGACCCAGAGGTTGTCGGTGCGGTACTCGATCGATTTGAGGAAGAACGTCGGGAAGAGATTGAGGAGCAGCAGCGACCAGATCGCGACGCGCTCCGGGTAGAAGCGGCGCGCGATGAGGAACGTGGCGACGCAGACGAAGATCCAGATCGGGAGCATCAGCGCGCGCATGTAGAAGAGGATGTCCGCGCGCTCGCCGAACAGCGCGAGGAACGGCGCGGTGACGATGTGGAACAGCGGCGCGTGATTGTCGAAGAGATCGCGGTACTGGATCAGCCCCTGCGTCCAGCCCCACGCCACGTGCAAATGCTGCGGTTCATCGGAGTCGAATCGGTAGCGGAAGAAGCAGGCGGCGCGGACGCCGAGCAGCAGCAGGGCGAGCGCGGCAGCGAAGAAGCGCTCGGTTCGCGACAAGCGCGCGGATCGTAACAAAAAAGCTCGACACCCGCGGGGCGGGTGAATAGAATCTCGCGCCGCACTGTTCCAGTGGTTCCTGCCTCGAACGCCGTTGTAGCTCAGCTGGTAGAGCAGCTGATTCGTAATCAGCAGGTCAGCGGTTCAAATCCGCTCAACGGCTCCAGCAAAAATCCAAACCGAAGCCACTGTCCGCAGTGGCTTTATTTGTTTCTGGATGCTGCACTGCCTCTTCTGCGAAAGGGTATCCCCGCGGTGTCCATGGAGTCCGGCTTCGGTCCGATCGAGCGCGATCGCAGCCGCTGATGGACGGGAGTACCGCTGCACCATGTTCGTGCTGCCGTGCCCGAAGAACTCCTTCAGCATCAATTCAGACGCTCCCGCTGATGCCAAGACGCTACCGAACGAATGCCGCAGGCCGTGAACACGGACTCGAGGTGTGATCCCGGCGATTGCCGTCGCGATCCGGTGGTGTCGGTTGATGACACTGTCGGCGTAACGATCACGTCCGTGAACTCGTGCGCAGTGTGGCCTCTCGAAAATGGCATCGTCGGCACGTCGGACAGCATCTTGCGCTTCCGGGCGTTGTGAAGCACCTTGCGAAGCATGCGGAGCTCCGTCATTAGCATGCGCGCCGGTTCGTTAGGACTGAGGTTGGCGGCTGCCGAGCGGGAACTTGGATCTGTAAAGTCGCGGGGCCTGCAACTTCTCTCTCTCGATTCTTTATTCGGGGCGTATCTCGCCGTCCGTCGAAAGCAGCGTGCAGGCTGTGCCTCGGGGCTGCTACAAGGCGTCTCTCATAGCGGTTGCGCAGGATCGGGACGGCACTAAGGGTCATAACGATACGAGCCTCTGCGCGCTGCGGAACTGCGGCGGAGGCGGAACCGGAACCGGTTCATACTGCTATACGGAGCCGGAGACGGGAGTGCAGACCTGTAGTGGCGGCGTTGGTCCGGGAGGTGGCTGGAACAATCAGGACTGGGGCTATAACAATGTCGAACGGGTCAGACGTTAAGCTGCAAGCCGCATAACGCGCGAGCGGACGCCGTCCGTCTCGCGCTGAACGAGCCGGCTCGGCCAGCGGGCGCGGCATTCGGCGGCTTGTCGGCTTCTGCGGCGAGTTAGACGGACGTCAGGAGTTTTGCCGGATATCTCTCGATGACAGGATCAATCGTGACCAGCATGAGTTGCTCTTCAATCGCCTGGCACACAAGCATGCGATCGAATGGATCTTTGTGGTGACCAGGCAAATCACTAAGGCGGGACACCGCACGTTCACTTAGAGATAGAGACTCAATGCCGTGATGCTCTCGCTGTTCAAACAACCAAGGATTTGGCGGTTCCGGAAGTGGTAATTTCCCCAGCTGATACTTCACTGTGGCTTCCCACACCGAGACGACACTCAGGTAGGCAGCGTCCGCATTTTCAATTGCGTTCCGAAAGTGCTGCGAAAGCCGCTCGTCGCCCGTGATGAACCAAAGGAAAATGTGTGTGTCGAGCAATAGCCGCATTACTCGAAGTCTCTCAATACATCCTCTGGCAGCGGTGCATCGAAATCATCAGGGACGACGAATGTACCTCGAGCGAGGCCGAACGGACGCGGGCGCTTAACCTCTTCGATGGGCCTGATCTCCGCGATTGGGCGATCGCGTTCGGTGACCACGACCGTCTCACCCTCGACCACCCGATGGATGATGGCCTCTGGATTCTCTTTGATCTCCTCAACGGTGACGTTCATCGTTGATCATCTTACCAAACCGAGACCTTCGTTCAGTTCCGCGGGAGGCGAGCGGCGGAGTGCGCTCGATCTGAGTCGTCGTGACTGCACAACGCATGGCTGCGGAACATCGCACGCTGTGTTCGCTTGGTGGGTGGAGATGGATCGTTCATCTCGGCCTTTGGCCGCATCAATCGGTGCCGCGAAGCGGCCTCCTTTCGAGTTCCGGCTAACGGATCTGTGGTTAAGCTGCACGGCCGGGGCCCACGTGCCGAAGCCGATGCGGCACGGCACGCGCCTGCATGTGAGGCGCGCGATGCGCGTGGCGTGCCGCCGTGAGGATTTTGACTTCGCGAGGCAGCTCGGCTGCCGGGCCGAAGCCGGGCCGTGCCAGCTTCTACCGCGAGTTAGGCGGCGGCAAGATCGCTTCTGCATACGCCGTTTCCAGGTCTCCCCGACCTTCATTTTCGATGTCTCGACTACAGCCCGGTGAGCGTGGCGCCGAGACTCGCGATGCTCTGCAGTGGTCGATGTTGATACCATAAGGCAACTAGATCATAACGATGGAGAACGCAATGGCTTCTGACGGTCACGAGTCTCCCCAAACGCACGATATGCCATCCGATTTGATGGCGGCGAAGATGAAAATTCTTGAGCTCCAATTGCGCGCCGACTTGGCTACGCAAATCTCAACTGCGATCGACCGGGAAAGGGGTCAGTTAAAGGCGTATTGGACTTTGCTTTCCCGTGTAGTAGTGGTCGCCGCTGCGATTGTGGGCGCCGCGCTCGGGATCATTGGGTGGCAAGGTTGGAAGGATGTTGTGGGCCGTGTTGATCAAAAAGTAAATGACCGCCTGGACGCCCATCTTAAGGCTTCACCTCCAGCAAAATACGAGAAAGATGTTGAAAGGCTTTTCGATCGAGCGTTGATAACGAGCTATTCGGCTGAAATACCGCGGCGGGATCCTGCCGATGGTTTCTCCCGTTTTCCTGACGTTCCAACTATGGTCACGCAGGACTGGACAAGACTCATGACCATCATGTGCGCGCCCGATACGGCGGAGGAAACGAGTCGAAAGATATTAGGCATACTGACATACCACTGCGGCTTCGGACAGTTATCAAACGATGGAGTGTCGCAGGTCAGGCATCTGGCCTTGACGGAGCCCGTGCCAGAATGGCTAGCGAATGCTCCCAAACGACGAGCCGATTTGCTTCTCGCACTTGCTACATTGGATGACAATGACTCTGCATCCCTAGTGAGGGCCTTACTTCTCCAGAATAAGATACCCGAAGTGCAACTTGCGGCGCTATCCTACATACGACACCTGTTCGTGCTCGAGGCGAGCTCCGATGTAGAGCGTTTTGTCGCCGAATCAGGGTTGCGCGGTGATGTTGAGACGGCCGGACTCCAAACACTAGCGGTTATTGCGCCTGATTCGCCGTTCGTGAAAAAGTTTATCAACAAGCTCAACTCGGATGGCCCGCTTAGTCAGGTCGATTTAATTAGAGGCGTCATGGTGGTCGAGGGATTGAGTAAGCTGGGAATCGATCGCCACGTCGCGGCGTACGAGGACGTGACGCATCGAAAGCAGCTCGCCGTGAGCGTGCTTGCAAGCGTTCTCAAGCACGAATACCACTTAGAACAATGGAATTCGGAAGTCCGACTAGTGTTCAGGACAAGCGCATTGGAAAACGAGGGCATTCCGGTAGCTACGCTGACGTCGTTCGAACTGGACGAGGCGATCGGCAGCATCTTTAGCGACGCAGTGAAGAGGAAGGACATCGTAGCGATTAGCAAAATCGTAGGTCACTTTGACGTGGAAGATACGCTCGCTGATCAATGGCATTTCCTACCGCATGTTTTCTTCTTTGATGGCGCATTCCAAGTTATGCCAGGACGAAAGGTAGAGTTCAGCGGTACGGCTGACGGCATTTGGCTAACGGCCAAAAAGGATTTGGTGACCGTCCATTGGGTTGACTTAGGTGGCACGGAGCAATCCGGGCTACTGGAGGCAGTTGACGATGTGCATTTTGCACAAGGCGTGCGTATCGAAGGTGCTCCACCCTGGCTCGCCGGAATCGGGCAAATTCGTGGTGTCCGGCGCTAAGTTATAGCTTTGGGTTACGGGATCGCCGCAACGAGCGAGTATGGCGGCGTGCAAAGCGTAACGGCAGTCAACCTGCGTTGCGGGCAGGCAGGTCGGCTCCAAGCCATGGCTCCTTGTGACGTAGGCCGGGCGCGGGCCGGGGAAGGGTGCGATCGCCGGATTCGATGTCCGCCTAACACCAACTCGACGCGCACAGGATCACGCGCAGACGGCAGCCACGGAGTAACGCGGGCGAGGGGCGAGCGACTTACGCGAAAAGCGGCGTAGGTCGGGGCCGGGCGGGGGAAACGTGAGGCCGCCGGGATCATGTCCGCCTAACGGATCAGACGTTAAGCTGCACGGCCAGGGCCCACGTGCCGAAGCCAATGCGGCGCACGGCGTGCCTGCATGTGAGTCGCGCGATGCAGGCCGTGCGCCGCCGTGATAATTCTGAGTTTACGAGGCGGCTCGGCCGCCGGGCCGAAGCCGGGCCGTGCCAGCTTCTACGGGGAGTTAGGCCGCATAGGCTGCGCGAGCTTACCAGCCATCGATTTCGACGCTTACAAATGGTTCTGATATGGTAATCAAATTGAACGGCGTGACATTATCGATATCCAACTCGGCAAAACTGCACCCGCTCGCCTGGATAAGATCTACTATCGCTGCTAAGTTGCCCAGTGTTGCAACCTTTGTCTCAATCTGACGTCTGCGAGTCTGCAGATTGTGCTCCATCTGCGTACGTACACGAGACGAAAGATTTGGCTTTATGGATCCACGTCTGTGGTCAGGGATTTTTACATAGAGTACGGGGCCTTGACAACGATAGGACACCTTGAGGTTGCTTACCTCCGACCGTAGCTTGTGCACCAAACCGCGCATGATTTTCAGCCGGTCGTTAACAGCGCATATCGGCCGCATTCGCCAGGTATCAGCTAGTAGGCGAACGTCGTGCCGGCTCGCAAGGTCTGTCGCGTGCACGAGTTCATTCATGAAGTCCGTGGCGTCGGTCAACACCCGTGCGATTAGCGGAATGAGCGCGTCGTACCCGGATCGTCTTGCACCCCGCAAAATAGCCAACTCACGCCTGTTATCTACAAAATAGCGAACAGCTAAGTATTCCTGCAACGTCAGATGGGAAAATGAAAACTTACCCGGTGCTCGCTCTTGCAGAACGCCGAAATCCTGATAAAGACTCGTGAGCACATCGTCGAAAGGCGGCGCCGCGATTTTGTTCGCGGCCCAAAAATTTTTCAGCGCACCACTTCCGTCCATGTCCCGCGCCGTGAAGACAACCTTATCACGCTGACACATCTCTGCGGCAATCAATGAGACAAGGACAACGCGGCGGCGCACGCCAAGCGGTCTAAGTGGCGTCTGCCGTGCTACGTTCCGGAAGGCGTCCCACCGTCCGAGAAGTCCTTCGATCATTCGATCGTAGAGCTCATCGGGGTCAGCGGGTATCTCAAGGTCGTTGTAATAAAGCGCACATACGATCGACAGCAGCAAAGGATTTGATCCCAGATCTAACAAGCTAGGCGTCTGCGCACATTCGCGTAGCAAACGCTCGCCCTTGGGCGCATCCATGGCGCCGAACCATTTGCGGACTAACGTTACTCTTTCGGGGAAGGAAAACGGCAGAGTCTCCCACTTCTCAAACGCCGGCATCGCAACGTCTGCACTGTATGGGCGTGCGCTGACGCAAAACAGCGCTTCAGCGTATCGACCCGTCAATGTCTGCAATTCCTTCAGAATCTCGACCTGGTAGGTTTGATCGATCTCGTCTAACCCGTCGATCAGAAGCAAAATCCGGCCCTTGCTCAGCAAGGCAGCGAGAACATCCTCAGGTCGAGATAACTGCAGCCATTCTAGAAACTCGATCGCCGCCTGTGCTATCGACAGAGTTCGCGCTGACATATCACGTAAAGCCAAGAAAATGGGTAGCATTCGACGGCGTCGCAATGTATGGCCCTTCGCGACCTCGACAGCGACATAACGCAATGCCGTCGTCTTGCCTGATCCCGGGTTCCCAACCAGTGCTACGTTTGCCTTTCCACTGTCCAACACATCGAGAAGCGTCACAGCCTCAACGTGCCGCTCGGGTTCAGGTAATTTGCCATTTCTCTGCCGCTCAAGCGCCATCGTTATAGTCGATTCCGATCGGTATCGATACCTTTCGATATCACTAGACACCGCCGCACGAACATAAGAGGATTCGACACTCGCTGTTTTCGTGGTGCCGAAGAGTGGAAATACACCGACCGTTCGCAAGATGTGTTCCGCATAGCGATCTCGCGTAAGTTCTTCAAGCTTGAACCGCTGGTACCATGTCTCCGTCGAGCGATTAACGGCCTGAAAGACACTGGCAAAGGCGTCCCTAATTATCGATGATAGCGAGGTGGCTCCGGTGAGATCTGCGGGCAACATGGCGTGACGGAAGTATACCCAGGTTGTGATGGTTTAACGGGGTAGAGATTCACGTGCGCGACACATTCAACCGCACCGAGGCGGTAGCGCTTTGTCAGGCCGGACAAAGCGCTCCAGCAACGTGACCGGCTACCGCACCTCCACCGAAGGGATCGCACGATACTCGGGTGGGGGAAGGTGCGTCTGCGGGATTGTGGCCGGCCTAACTAGGCCGTTGCGCCTCGCCCATCGTTATCGATGTAGAGAACGGCTCTTATCCGATGTCCGGTCCGATGAACCCGGCGCAGTTCGATCTAAATGTAGACGGCCGCTGATGTCTCGACGTGGACTGCTGGCGGATCGTCGGTAGGGGTTCCTCGCGATCGATGGCAACCGCAACGGCAAGATCGACGATGTTCGGCAACCACACGCCTTTGGGCAATGGTCACCTCGCAGCGAATGGTTTCGAGGCGCTTGCGGTCTTCGACACAAACCGTGATGGCGTGATCGACCGCTGTTCATTCAATCAGTCTCGACTATCACACGCACATGCGGCGCGACGCGTTCGGCAATCTGTTCAGGTACGAAGGTGTGGTGCAACTGAGTAACAGCGCGTCACATTTAGGACGTGTTCTTCCTATTCGAGAGTGAGCCAACTTGAGTCGAGTGAGGCGGCGGAATAGCCGTCACCGCCGCATCACTGTCGGTTCTGTCGCTCGAGGACCAGAAGCGAAAGACCGAGGATGTGTTTGAGCGCTACTACCGATGAGACACTCGAGGCGTTACGATCCTCGCAGACCTTCATCGAATGGCACACCGCTCAATCGCCCTTCTGCTTCTCCTCTGCTCGGGAGCACTCCGCGGCGAGGTGTTGCGCGTGTTCCCGCCGCATCTTCTGGAGCTTCCGCCGATTTTGACGCTGCTGCCCGGCGCGCCGGTGCAGTGGTCACCGTTCGTGCGCTTCCCTGCGATTCCGGACGCGATGCCGCTCTTCACCGAGACGCCCAACGCGCCACCACTGGAACTGATGGCGCAATTGCCCGGTGGCCGGGATCTCCAGCCGTTTTCCGCCACGCCGTTCGCGAAGCAGTTCGAGCTCAACGGACCGGAGTCGCTACTCGCGGCGTCGGAGCAGCAGCACCAGCGGGCGTGGGCCGACCGCGACTCAGGCGATGCCGCGATGTATCCGACGCTGGCCACGCTGAATCCGCTGACGGAGATGCCGGAGCAACTGAGGGACAGGGCGGAGGCCTTCCTCCGTTCGCGCGAGCTCGCGTTGCAGGACGACACGGCATTCGCGGTCGATGAGCGGCCGCAGGTGCTGATGCGCGCGCGCGGCGACGAGACAGACGGCAAGTGGTCAGAAACGCCGCCGCAGAGCTATCTGGCTTACTTTGCCGCGCGTCGCTATGTGGCTGGCCAATGGTGGGTCGACGGCCCCGGCTCACGTGCAATCGTCGCGATCGGCCATGACAATGCGGTCGCGGGATTCCTGCGCGTCTGGAAACGGGCCAAACAGAGCGGGATGATTTCACGCCAAACGACGCTGGCGGAGGTGCGGGCGGCGATCGAAGCGCAGCTCCGGCCGGCCACGCGCGCCGGCGCAGTAACAGTGCTCGAGCTCGAGCTCGTGTATTACGACGGCAACGGCGCTTTCCTCCAGCCGGCGTATCGGTTCAGCGCGCGTATTCGCCACCGCGCGTATCCGGCAGACGTCGATGAGTACGTCGCCGGCTACGTGCCCTACGGCGCGGAGAAAGAGCCTCTGCCACGCCTCGACGCGATCGCCGAGGAAGCGGACACCGACGGAGAGCAACGGGAGGAGCCGGCGCCGGGCGATCCGTACGTCGGTCGTTACATTACCCGTGACGATGATCCGGGCTGGGCGAACGATGCGGCCGGATTCTGGCGTG
Organism: Thermoanaerobaculia bacterium; assembly: GCA_035255945.1. Taxonomy (GTDB): domain Bacteria; phylum Acidobacteriota; class Thermoanaerobaculia; order Gp7-AA8; family Gp7-AA8; genus JAJPHC01. Next base: position 12,555 of record DATEZA010000241.1, on the reverse strand, counting down.
CCGTGTCGGGTGGCGCGACCGGTGCTTCGTTCACGAACCGGCAACGCCAACCGGCGCGGCCGGAGATGTTCGTCACGGCGAAGAGAACCTATGTGAATGCCATGCACGTGGCGCTCGTCGAGGCGCACGGCGACTGGGGAGAGTTCTGGACGAACGGCTGCTGCGACGGGCTCGTCTTCCTTCCCAGCAACGGCAGGCCGGCCGGTTATGGCAGCGCGGCGGGCGGAGCGCTCGCGACCCTGATCCTGCACGGCTGCGAGATCATTCCGGCGCCGCCGGACGACTCAGACTGGGCGCTGCGATGGCGGAGCGTGTTCCGTGGTCTGCACAACATCGTTGGGTATCGCACGCCGATGGTGATCACGGACGGCGCGGGCGCAGCGTATGGCGCATCGCTCAGCCGCGGCGCGCCGGTGGTCTCGGCGTGGACGCAGGATGTCGCGTCTCTCGACCAGTATCACCGGCCGCGGAGTGTCACCACCCACGACCGGCGGCATCGCCTCGGACGCGCATCGGCAATCGCGGTATGCGGCCACGAGGACGATGCGGTTTTCTCACGCTCTCCGATTGTCGGGCCGCTCTGTCTCACCGGCTGGTGGATCAACGACTAGTGCGCATCCATCAATGACGGGATGCCCAGGAGCGATTTCGGCGTGGCTGTGGATTGACGTCCGGCGACGAAATCGGCCAGCAGCGCACGCGACTCCGGCGTCGACTGGAGTTGGTCGTTCATGATCAGGAAGCGCAGCTCGAAATTCGGATGGGTGTAGCCCTCGTCCAGAAAGAGACGTTGGTCGCGCAGAGCGTTGGCGGCGAAGTCGTCGATCGCTCGGCGGCTGCTCAGGTTCCACGAGATGTTCGCGACCGCGCGTACGAGATCGCCCGCCGCGAGGAAGCGCGGCATCGGCTGGCCGGGCGTGAATGCCTCCCGGATGGCGCGGATGGCATGCGCGTCGGCGCGAAGCTCGCGACTCTTGTCCACGTTCATCGTCGCGGTCACGTCGTCCAGCGCAAGCCGTGATGGTGGCGTGTAGCTGCCGCCGTCGTGGTTCGCCAGGTGACCGGTCTCGTGCAGGAGCATCAGCGCGAGCAGTTGTTCCGGCGGCACGGACAGCTCGCTGCCCGCGTGGCCGGAAAAAAGGTGCATGGCGCCATCGAATGCGGCGTCATTGACGAAGACGCACGATTCTCCCTGGGGGACGAAACAGTACTCGGTATCGCCGAGCTGCGCACCGCGGACGAGGTATACCGTGGCGCCGCGTCGCTCGCGATCGGTGGCCCGGAGTGTCACTACGGCCGAGGGGCCGAGGATGGTGTTGGTGATCGCGATGGCGCGCTGCAGTACCGCGCGATGCGTCGTGCCGATATGGAGGCCGTACTTTTCCGGTACTGGCCGCGGGCGCGCACAGCCGAACAGCAGCAGAGCCGCGCTAATCGGGATGAATGCACGTTTCGCGCAGCGACTCGAGTGCATTCTGCGCCTCCTGCTCGTTGATATTGGCACTCGTAAGTCGCGCGCGGGTCATCTCGAGCGCCTTCTGAATCGTTCCCACGCGAGCGTTATGCTGCTGTGCCTGGACCTCGAGCCGGCTCGCAGTCGCAGTCAGCACCGACGAAATTGCAGCAAAGAGCCCGATGAGCAGCACCAGCCGCGGGCGTCGCGACTCCGGGATCACTCCTCTTTGGATCTTCTCGATCAGCGCCGCCCGCTCCTCGGCCGTCGGCTCCGCGCCGGCGATTGGCTGGCCCTGCGCTCCGGCGATCAGCGTAATGACCGCTGTCAGCGCGAAGCTGATCCATCCGGCGATCTCCGCCCCGCGATGCCAAGCGTTCCTGGCGTCCACCTCTTTAAGCAGAGATGCGTGCCCCTCACGCATGGCTTCGTTGATCTGCTCTCCTGTGACGTGACCGATCGCGGTGAAGCCCGAGCCGATCCCGAGGAGCTCCGGACCCGCCATGCGATCGAGCGTGAAGGCGACAGCGATCCACGCGACAAGTATGAGAAGCAGCAGGATGCCTATGATTCTGAAAATGCGCATTGATTCAGTATGCGCCATGTGCCCATATATGTGCCGTGCGTCATCAACGATGTGTCACCAGTGCGCAATCATGTGCTGTGAGCAATCAAACACGCGATCTCATGATCGAAACGGGCTCACTCGTTATCGAACGCGAGTCGCGCGCGATCGAAATATATAAGGCGCGTCATCCAATGATCAGCATCAGCGATCAGCTGATGAATCAGTGCAGCGGAACAATCAGCATGCGTAATCGAATAACTACGGTAACCAGACAAGACGATGGAAACGATATCGACTGTCATAGGGACCGCATTCTTCAATACCGGCTGGAGATCCATAACGAAACGCAAGTCGTTGAGTACAGGCCGGATTTGCACATGACAGCCGGGCTGTTTCCATTTGAACGGTAAAGATGTAACTGCCGGCCGCTTGACAAACTCGAGGCACCAGCCGATGTTGAATGCGATCATCGGATCGGGCTTGCCAGTATTGGCGCCGCCGGTGAAGGGAGTTGAGCCGGGCTCCTCCCAACCTGTCACGAAGAGTGTGTTCCCGCTTCTCTTCGTGACGTTCGGCGTCCGAGATTCTAGGCCTCGGGCAATTACCAATCCGTCGGGCGGCGTGTGGCCGTCTGACATAGCCGGTCCCTTTATGGGAGAAAGGAAGAAAATCGTGGAAAACCAAACCCCAAGCCCGGCACCGGCGATGCTCTCGCCGGAGGAAGTCGTGCAGCAGCTGCGCGCATTGCGCGAGCAGATTCCGCTGCCCGATGCGCTGCCGGCAATGCCCACTCAACGCCGCCGGCGGCTTGCGCACGTCAACGCGCAATTCGTCGTCGCCGCGATCAATGCCGCCGGAGCCTCGCCCGCCATACAGACGGCACTTGGCCGCAATGATGAGGATTTGCGTCTTGAAACGGACGTCAGCGAACGCTGGACTGCGGTCATTGACGAAGTCCGCTCGCTATTGCAGACCCTCGTCGATGCCAACACCCTGCGTCGTCAGAGTATCGGCCTTGCTGCACTACAGACGTACAAAATCTGCCAGCAGCTCGCGCGCGACGACGGCCACGCGACACGGCTCGCCACGCACATCGGCGAGATGAAGAAGCTGAACAAGTTCGGACGCCCGCGCCGTCAGGCGCCGCAGCCGGCTCCTCAGCCCCAACCTCAACCCGCGCAATAAACAGACGCACGAGGCTCCGGCGTGCCGCGGCACGTCCGGAGCCTCCTCGAGGAGGAGTCATGGACGAACAACAAACAGCGGAATTCCTGCGCGTCGTCAACAGCATGAGCGAGTCGTTTCAGAGCACTATGACGAAGGAGGAGCGTGCCATGTTGAGCGCGAGGCGCGCGAACGAGCCGGACGTTGTGCACTACGCGGCGGGTAGCCATGAACAAGCGATGCTCGCGTTCACGGCCGATGCGATGCAGACGCTCGCCGACGACATCGGCTCGGTGCTCGACCAACGGATGGAGCGTGCATACCGCGAGTCGCTCGAGGCCTACTATAAGGCCGAGGAGCTGTCGCGCGATCCGGAGCACGCGCACCTCATGGAGCATGTGGAAGCGATGCGGCGCGCGCACGAGAAGGAGTACGGCTACCCGCCTCCTTCGCGAGAGTCGTGAGCACCCGGCGGGTTTGCCGCTTACCCTCGTGGTCTCACCTTCGGTTTCGGCGCAACTGCGCGCGTTTTCGCCTTCGCTTTCGCCGCTGTCTTGATCGGCAGCTTCGGCGTGCCTGCCGCCGCATCGAGCGGTTGCGGCTCGCGCGATGCGCGCTCCGCCTTCCACGCCGCGGTGCGCGACTTGATGTACTTCTTGTAATCGCCGCTCGTCTTCAATTGCGGCGGGCCGGCTTGTCCCTGCTGGCGGATCGGCAGATGCGAGACGAGCTCGGCATGCACTTTCTGCAGATGCGTCGGCAAACCTTTCAGCGGATCTTTGGCCGTCGCGCTCGGGACTCGCACGCCTTTGAGTGCGTCGTCCGTGCGCGGCTGCGCGAGCGTGAGCACCGCGCCGACGTGCGGAGCGGCTGCATCGCGCGCCGTCAGCGGCGGCAGGCTCCAGCGCGTTTCGATCGTCTTGAGGATCGACGTGTGATCGATCGGCATCGAGCTCGACGGCACATTGAACACAGTCCCCGCTGCGATGCGCGGCGACACGAGCACCGCCGGCACGCGCACGCCGAAGCGTTTGAAATCGAAGCCGTACTCGCCGACCGAATTGTCCGGCGGCACTGCGCCCTGCGGCGGCGGGACGTGGTCGTAGCAGCCGCCGTGCTCGTCGTACGTGATGATCAGCAGCGTGTCGTTCCACGCCTTGCCGTTGCGCAGCGCGTAGTAGACGTCGTGAATGAGCTGCTCGCCGAGGGCGACGTCGTAATTCGGATGCTGGCTGTTGCCCGTCGAATTCCAGCTCGGCTCGAGGAACGTGTACGCCGCGAGCGTGCCGTTCGCCGCGGCGGTTTGGAAATCGGTGAACAGGCCGAAGTTCGAATCGGGCGCGCTGACCGTGTCGGGAAAATTCTGGCGTGTCAGCGGCGGCTCGTCGTAGCCATAGATCATCCAGCTGACCTGGTTCTTCGACATGAGGCCGAAGATGCTCGGACAGGTGAACGTCTTCGTCTTGTCGTCCATGTGACCCTGGCTCGTCGCGGCGTTCGCGAACGCGCGATTCGGCAGCGTCTCCGTCGGCGCCGACGCGTACCAGTGATCGCACACCGCGTATTGGCGTGCGAGCGCCGACAGCACCGGCAGCATCTCCGGCGTGAACATGCCCATGATGTTGTTCGCGACCGTGCCGGGGAGCACGCCCCATGACGGCTGCTGCGTTTCCCACCCGAGGGTGTATTCGAAGTCCTTCACGAAGCCGTTGTTCTGCGCCACCGGATCGGATGGCGCGGTCGTCGAATCGAAGAGCTGCGAGTTCGTCGCGAGGTAGCCTTCACCCGGATCGGCGCCCGGCATGTAGTACGCGTTCGTCATCGACTTCTTGATCTTGAAGACCGGCACCTTGTTGCCGTTGTCGTCGACGTTGGACTCGCTGCCCGTGAGGCCGTCGAACGGCTGTCCGAGGTGGGACTTGTTGCCGTTCGCGGCGTAGAGAAATCCGAGCATGTGATCGAACGAGCGGTTTTCGAGCATGAGGACGACGATGTGCTGCACCGACTGCAACAGCGAAGGCTTGGCCATGTGGGGGATTCCTCCGAAAGAGGAGAGGCGCGAGCGGGCGGAATCCCTACCCGCGCGGCGCTTATTCGGTGTGCAATCCGAGCGCGTCGCGGAGCTTGCCGGCGTCGTAGCGCGCCGCCGGCTCGCTGCGTGATTCGATGAGCTCGATGTGCTTGAGAATCGCGTCGACTTGCTCGCGTCCGCGCTTCGTGCGAACAGCTTCGACCGGTGTTTTGCCGTTCAGCGACGGGAGCGGATCGTTCAGCCATTTCGCGTAGTGCTGCTCTTTCAACTGCGCGATCATCGCGTCGGCTTCGGGATCGTGAACGGACGGTTCGCCCGGCGATGGCTCATGGGCGCTCGACGCCGGGTCGCTGTGCGAGCGGACGTGGGAACGGAGCATGCCGGCGCACGCGAGCTCGATCTCGCTGCGGCGCGCATCGGCACGAGCGATGGAGTTCGTGGAGACGGTGAGGACGCCTGCGCCGATCGCAATCCGTCCGAGCAGCGTGTCGTCCTTTCCCACGATCGAGAATCGGTTCTCATCGACTGCGTCCGCGCCTTCGATGGATGCGATACACCGGAGCAGCTCCTGCCGTTGCGCGGCGTCGAAGGTCCATCGGTCCTCCGTCAACAGAAGCGGATCGCCGTCGAGGTTCTGCAGCTGCGGCGGCGCTGCACGGCGCGCGATGACGGCGGACCATTCGTTCACCATCCGCGCGGCGACCTTCCAGTCGCGCAGCCGCTGCGGCTGAACGGCCGTACGGCGGCGCAACAGCTTGCGCATTTTTTCGATGACACTCAGGCCGTCGTACGGACCGAGGGGAGCGGGATACATGCCGCAGAACAGTGATGTCGAACCGCTGTCGATGATGCGCGCGAGGACGAACCAGTGTCGCTCCAGCGCGTCCGAGGCCTTCACGTCGTGCACCACTCTCTCGGCGTCCGTCAGCCGGTCGCGCAGCACGATCCGTCCCCGTTCGACCTCGAGCACTTCCCAGATCGATAGCCAGCTTTTCTGCTGCGCTTCGAGCCATTCGAGCGTGCCGCCCGGCAGCGACAGCGCGTGTTCGTCGAGATACCAGTCGATCAGCGGCCGCTCATCGTGGCGCGCGATGTAGATCAGCCATGCCGTGGCGAAATCGGGCGACATCATGGGATGGGAGTCGAGCCATTCGATGTCCTCCTGCAGCTCCGCGGGAAATCGGGAGCCTCCGTATCGCAGGATGCGCTCGGCAACACGCCGGTCGAGCTGGTGCAACTGCGACGCGTCACGCATCGCCGCATCTTCGCATGGGCGTCCGCGCGGCGAAATCAGTTATCGTTCGCGAGCCTGCATGCGTGAACGTGGACCCGAACGCGCGATCGTGATCGTCCTCGCCGCCGGCCTCCTCATTACTGCGACGATCATTACCAACGGCAACGACCACTTCCGCCTGCCGAAGGAGCTGGCGTTCCGCGCGGAGGCGATCGCGCTCCTTGCGCTCGGCGTGTTCTGGGGGACGTCGAAGCGGCGCACGTGGACCCTCGAACGCCACCCGGAGCTCGTGCTCACCGCCGCCGTCCTCCTCTGGACCATCATCACCACCGCGGCCTCCACCAATCGCCTCATCAGCATCGACAGCCTGATCACCGTCATCGCCGCTGCGGTGATCTTCATCGCGACGACTCTCGCCGCGCAGACCGCGACGTTTCCGGCGATCGATGTCGTGATGATCGGCGCATGCATCAACGCGATCGTGGTCATCCTGCAGGAGCTGAAGATCTGGACGCCGTACCAGGCCGCGCCCGACGTCCGGACGCACATGGGGAGCGTCGCGCTGCTCGGCAATCCGAACGATGTCGGCACGTACCTCGCCGCGCCAGCGCTCGCAGCGGTTGCGATGGCGGTCGTCGCGCGCGGCAAACGCCGCTGGATCTACACCGCAGTGAGCGTGCTGCTGATCGCCGGCATGGTGGCGAGTGCGACGCGCACGGCGATCATCGCGCTCCTCTTTGCACTCGTGGTGTTCGCGGTGACGAGCTCGCGCCGCATCGCCATCGCCGTGATCGCGATGCTCATCGTTCTCGGTCTGCTGATGAGCACCTCGGCCACCTTTCTCGGCCGCAGCACGCGCAAGCTCGTGGCCGCGGCGGCGAATCGCAACTACGAACAGCTTTTTTCCGAGCGGCTGGTGCCGTTCCTGACCGCACTCGAAATGTGGCGCGATCATCCGATCGCCGGCGTCGGCCCGGGCTGCTTCCGCTATCACTTCATGTCGTACCGCCTCGCGCTGAACGGTCGCTATCCGGCGGAGTGGATCCGCGGATATCCGATGAACTGGGGCGAGGTGCACAACGATCACCTGCAGGTCGCGGCGGAGAGCGGACTGCCGGGCTACGCGTTGTTCCTCGCGGCGATCGCGATCGTCGCCGGCCGCCGCAAACGCGCGATGCCGCAGACGCCGCGGGCGCAGTTCGCGCGCGCGTTCCGCTGGCCGTTTGCGGCGCTCGTGCTGATGATCGCGATGGGACAATTTCCGCTGGAGCTCGCCGCGCCGCGCTTGATGCTGCTCACGCTCGGCGCAATTTCGATGACCTGGGATCGCGATGAATAGCCTGCTGCGCATCCTCGCGCTCGCCGTCGCGGCGTTCGGCATCTACCGCATGACGATCGTGCCGTATCGCGACAACCTCACCGTCGCCACGGTCGCGCTGCGCACGGGCGACGCGCAATCGGCGAACGCGAATCTGCGTCTGCTCGATGCGGCGGAAGGGAGCCGCCGTCTCGATCCGAACTGGTACCTGCTCTACGGCGCGAACTGCGAGCTGCTCGATCGCTGGCACGATGCGCTCGTGGTCTACACGCGCGCGCTGCAGATCGATCATCGTCCCGAGCTTTACGAAGCGCGCGGCCTCGTCCTTCAGCACCTCGGGCGCACCAGCGAAGCGGAGGCTGATCTGGTGACTGCGGCGCGATTCAATCCGGGTGTGCTGAACGATCTTGATGATGGGTTGCGCGATCGGATCGCGGCCGCGATGCCACTCACCCCTGGCCCCTCTCCCCGCGAGCGGGGAGAGGGGAAACGTGAGTGATGCGCGTGCTGCGGCTCATCGCGCGGCTCAATGTCGGCGGACCGGCGCAGCACGTCGTGTGGCTCAACGAAGCGCTGGCGAAGGAAGGAATCGAGGCGCTGCTCGTGACCGGCACGGTGCCGGCGGGCGAGCAGGACATGAGCGGTTTCGCGATGGCGCGCGGCGTTACGCCGGTCGTGCTTCCGTCGATGAGCCGCGAGCTCTCGCCGCGCGATCTCGTCACGATCTGGCAGGTGTGGCGATTGATGCGCCGTTTCAAGCCCGACATCGTGCACACGCACACGGCGAAGGCGGGCGCCGTGGGCCGTATCGCGGGCCTGCTCTACGGCCGCGGTACGTTTGTACACACGTACCACGGTCACGTTTTTCACAGTTACTACGGCAAATGGAAGACGCGCGTGTTTCTCGCGATCGAGCGCTTCCTCGCTCGCGCCGGCACCGATCGCATCGTCGTGCTCAGCGAGCAGCAGCGGCAGGAGATTCACGATCGGTTTCGCGTCGGAAGGCGGGAGCAGTTCGTCGTCGTGCCGCTCGGAATCGATCTCGATGACGTGCGCGCACCGGAGCTCCAGCACGAGGGACTCGTCGTCGGAATGGTCGGACGCATCACCGCGATCAAAAATCACGAGCTCTTCATCAAAGTCGCGGCGCGCTGCCACGACCTCGCGCGCTTCGTCGTGTACGGCGACGGCGAGGAGCGCGCGCAGCTCGAAGCGCGTGCACCGAACGTGACCTTCGCCGGGACGAAGAAGGCGAGCGAGATCTACGCATCGCTCGATGTCGTCGCGCTCACATCGCGCAACGAAGGAACGCCGCTCGCGTTGATCGAAGCGATGGCGTGCGGCAAGCCGGTGATCAGCACCGCGGTCGGCGGCGTGCTCGATCTCCTCGGCGACATCGTCGAGCATCACGACGGCTTCGACATCCGTCAGCGCGGCATCACCGCGGCCTCGGATGACGCTGTAGGATTTTCCGCAGGACTCGCGCATCTGCTGCGCAACGACTCTCTGCGGCGCGCGCTCGGCGAGCGCGGCCGGGCGTATGTCGAGTCCGCTCACTCGAAAGCGCGATTCGTCGCCGATATACTCGACCTGTACCGCCGACTGCTGCCTCGGTCATAACCAATGAAAATATTAATTACCGGTGGTGCGGGCTTCATCGGCTCGCATCTCGCCGATGCCTGCATCGCTCGCGGTGACGAAGTCTTCGTCATCGACGATTTCTCCACCGGCACGCGCAGCAACATCGCGCAGCTGGAGCAGCATCCGCGCTTTCACTGCACCGCCGGCTCGGTGCGCGACAGCGATCTCGTCGAAGAGCTCGTCGAGTGTTGCGACGTGATCTACCACCTTGCCGCCGCTGTCGGCGTGAAGCTGATCGTGGAGAGTCCGGTGCGCACGATCGAAACGAACGTGCGCGGCACCGAAGTCGTGCTCGCGGCGGCGGGCCATCATCGCAAGCGGCTGCTGATCGCGTCGACGTCCGAGGTTTATGGGCTGAGCGAGCAGGTGCCGTTCCGCGAAGATGGAAATCTGGTGATGGGCGCGACGACGAAAGGGCGCTGGAGCTACGCGTGCTCGAAAGCGATCGACGAATTTCTCGCCCTCGCATATTTCCGCGAGAAGCAGCTGCCGGTCACGATCGTGCGGCTCTTCAACACCGTCGGTCCGCGGCAGACCGGGCGCTACGGCATGGTGGTGCCGACGCTCGTCGCTCAGGCGCTCGCGGGCGAGCCGCTGACGGTGTTCGGCAACGGCGAGCAGACGCGCTGCTTCGGATATGTCGGCGACGTCGTGAAGGCGCTGCTCGCGTTGATGCACCGCTCCGATTCCGCGGGCGAAGTCTTCAACATCGGCTCGACGGAAGAGGTCTCCATCACGCAGCTCGCCGAGCGTGTGATCGCATTGACCGGCTCGACCTCGAGGATCGTTTACGTGCCGTACAGCGAGGCGTACGAAGCGGGATTCGAGGACATGCCGCGCCGCGTGCCCGACACGACGAAGCTGAAGCGCCTCATCGGATTCACGCCGCGCACTTCGCTCGATGAGATTCTGCGCACGGTCATCAGCGAATTCGACCGCGATCGACTCACGTGCCTCCTTTCATAAAAGCCGCCGTTGCTGCGTTCCTCGCGTCGCTGGCGCTCACGCCCGCAGTCGCGGCACTCGCGCATCGCATCGGCGCGGTGGCGAAGCCGAAGAGCGATCGCTGGCACTCGAAGCCGACGGCGATGCTCGGCGGCGTGGCGATCGTGCTCGCGGTCGCCGGCGCGCTGCTCGCGTTCGTGCCGATGTCGCGCGACGACCTCATCGTGCTCTCCGCGAGCGTCGCGCTTTTCTTGGTCGGACTGGCCGACGACTTCTTCCACATCAAGCCGTATCAGAAGCTGATCGGGCAGCTGCTCGCCGCTGCGGCGGTCGTCGCATTCGGACTGGTGCTGCCGTGGACGCCGTACTACACCGTCAACGTGTTGATCACTTTGTTCTGGCTGGTCGGCATCACGAACGCCGTGAACATGCTCGACAACATGGACGGACTCGCGGCGGGCGTCTCCGCGATCGCGGCGATCTTTCTGGCGATGAACTTTGCCGGCAATCTGCAGATGACCGAGGCGCTGATGCTGGCGGCGTTCGGAGCGGCGCTGGCGGGCTTTCTCGTTTACAACCACAACCCTGCATCGATCTTCATGGGCGACTGCGGCTCGATGTTCATCGGCTTCTTTCTCGCGTCGATCGCGCTGGTGAGCGGGACGGGCGGCGGCCGTTCGCGCAGCATCGTGGCGGTGCTCGCGGTGCCGGTGCTGGTGCTCGTCGTGCCGATCTTCGATACGACGTTCGTCACGCTGATGCGCAAGATGGCCGGACGCGCGGCGTCGCAGGGCGGACGCGATCACACGTCGCATCGCCTGGTCGCGCTCGGACTCACCGAAAAGCGTGCGGTGTGGATGCTCTACACGTTCGCCGCCGCGGCAGGCGAGCTGGCGATGTTCGTGCGCCGCGCGCAGCTCGACATCAGTGTCAGCGCGATCGCCTCCTTCATCCTCGTCCTCACCTTCGCCGGCATTCACCTCGGACGGGTCCGCGTGTACGACGAGCAGGAGACGCGGCCGCAGGCGCTCGTCGCGTTTCTGGTCGACGTGTCGTACAAGCGGCGGCTCTTTGAGGTCGCGCTCGACGTCGTGCTCATCGTGCTGTCGTACTACTTCGCGGGCGTGCTCGTGTTCGGACCGGCGTCGGATTCCGCGAGGTGGGACGTCTTCTTCCGCACGCTGCCGGTGGCGATCGCGCTGAAGCTCGCCGCGCTTCTGTTCAGCGGCGTCTATCGCGGGCTCTGGCGTTACGTGAGTCTGAGTGACGTCGCGCGCCAGATTCGCGGCGTGATCATCGGCTCCGCGGCGACGCTGCTCTACGCGGCGATCGTGGTGGCGGGGCATGTCGTGGTCTCGGTGTTCATCATCGACGCGATGCTGCTCCTGCTGGCGATCGCGGCGAGCCGCTTCTCGTTCCGCATGTTGCGCGGCCTGCTGCCGAGCGTCGGGTCGGCGAACGGACAACGCGTCGTGATCTACGGCGCGGGCGACGGGGGCGCGCTGCTGCTGCGCGAGCTGCTGCAGAATCCCGCGCTGCAGCGTGTGCCGGTCGCGTTCGTCGATGACGATCCGCGCAAGAAGGGACGCGTGCTGCATGGCCTCCCGATCGGCGTGCCGAACGGCGCGGGCTCGATCGCGGACCTTTGCCGCGTCTACGGCGCGAACGAGCTGCTGGTGTCGACGCGCAAGGTGCCCCCGCCGCGCCTGCGGCAGATCGTGGAAGAGTGCGAGTCGGCGGGCGTGGCGGTGGGGCGGATGCAGCTCGAGATCAACGCGATCGCCGCGGACGACATGGCCCCGTCATCCCGAGCGTAGTCGAGGGACCTGGGGGGGCCCGGGCGGCGCACTTAACGCGCCCCCCATCCCCCAGGTCCCTCGACTACGCTCGGGATGACGGGGCCATCAGCTAGCCCCTCAACACCTTTGCCAGCACATCCGCCTGCTTCTCCACGTCGAAGTGCTCCTCCGCATATGCGCGGCCGGCAGCCGACAACCGGGATCGAAGCTCTGCATCCGTGATGAGCCGGCGCAATGCATCGAGCCACTCCTCGCCGTTCTTCGCGCTGAGATGCGTCACGCCGTCGATCCTCATCGTCGCGCAGACAGCGACGGGGCTCATCACGAACGGCACGCCGGTGGCCATGTATTGCAACGCTTTGAATCCCGCTTTGACCGCGCGCCAGGGTCATCCCGAGCGT